>CAYJBA010000238.1:0-4818 GCA_964367865.1 uncultured Bacteriovoracaceae bacterium
AATGGTTGTTAGTTTAATTGGTGATTTTAACAAACCTACTGGACCGGTGATCACGGCTGATTTCGGGCGTAGCGCCTATTTGATGTTCTTAGTTGGCCCGCTTCTTTTTCTTGGGGTATTCGCTGATTTTTTTCTAAATTGGGCAGGCCGATCGATGGGCTTTATTTTCTGGTAGCACCCGCCCAAAGCTAAAGATATAACTGCTGGCTCATGGCCTATTTACCAGTATTATTTTTACTTCTTGCAGGTTTAGGTGTGGGCTCGGCTGCACTTATTGTATCCGCTTTAATCGGTCCAAAAATCTATCACCCCAGAAAAACCAAACCGTTTGAGTCTCGTGATACACCTCACCGCGATACAAAGCGTAGATTTTCCGTTCGCTTTTATCTGGTAGCGATTTTATTTTTACTATTCGATGTAGAGGCGGTTTTCTTTTTTCCTTGGGCAGTTGTTTTCAAAAAATATCTAGCAATCAATGGATTTATCTTAGTAGAGATGGGCGCCTTTGTTTTCGCGCTCTTGCTTGGGTATTACTATGTATTAAAAAAAGGAGCTCTCGAGTGGGAGTAGTCGGAGTTCAGAGCTATGAGTAAAGACGGGTCCATAGGTTATCTCACTACAAGGCTTGACGTCATAGTCAATTGGGGGCGTAAAAACGCACTGTGGCCGCTTCCCTTTGGTACAAGCTGTTGTGGAATCGAAATGATGGCCACCCTTTGTTCAGACTACGACATGGCTAGATTTGGAGCCGAGGCAGTACGCTTTTCTCCTCGACAGGCGGATCTTCTGATTGTGGCTGGAATCATAAACTTAAAAATGGCCCCGGTACTTAAGTATGTTTACGATCAAATGTCCGATCCAAAATTTGTGATGTCTTTCGGGGCGTGCGCGTCTTCAGGTGGAATTTTTAACGTCTATAGTGTTTTACAAGGGATCGACACGATGATTCCGGTGGATGTATATGTTCCAGGCTGTCCCCCCGCTCCCGAGGGAGTACTTCATGCCCTGCTTCGATTGCAAGAGATGATCGCCAAAGGTGAGACCCAAGCGCAAAAGCGCATGCGGTTAAAAGGTTCTGGCGAAGTTCCGCTCAATCTGGATGCGAAATAAAGGGAAAAGGCTTTTAAATGGACATTAGAAACCCCATAGCATCGAACGGCGGAGACTGGCAAATCCGCTTCGGAGAAACATGGAAGGCTCAGGCCGATAAGCTGAGCGCAAAATTTTCGCATAATATTGAAAAAATAGAAATGCCCGCTAAGAATCTGACAGACGTTCCAATTGTTTTCATAAAAAAAGAATCATTGATTGAGCTCCTCCATTATCTTAAAACGGAAAATGGATTTGAATACGGCTTTCTCTCTGATATTACGGCAACGGACGAGTCGCCAAATGACCCGCGCTTTGAAATTATTTACCAACTTTTTTGCCAGCAAAAGCACATTAGAATTCGAGTTAAAACAAAAGTCCGCGAAAATGAAACTTGTCCAACCGCGACGGTGATTTGGCCCGCAGCCAATTGGGCAGAGCGCGAAATTTGGGACATGTTTGGAATAAAGTTTTTAGGACATCCAGATTTGAGAAGGATTTTGATGGATCCGAGGTGGGAAGGCCATCCTTTGCGAAAAGACTATCCATTGCGTGGTTATCAGGTCTTTACAACGCCGATTCCACCCGAAGAGAAATATTTAAAGTAGAAATAGGAACGCGAAAAAATGGCCACCAGCAATATTAAACCGAACTTCAACTTACCCAAGGGATTTCAGATCGAGCACGATCCAGACGATCTTTGGGAAGATTCTCGCGTTATAGTAAATATTGGCCCAACACACCCCGCAATGCACGGCGCATTGAGGATGGTTGCACAGCTCAATGGCGAAACTATCGAAAAATCCTATTGTGAATTTGGGTATACCCATCGAGCGAAGGAAAAACTAGGTGAAAACCGCACCTACCATAATTTTATCGTATATACGGATCGGCTAAATTATTGCTCAGCGCTGATCAATAACGTGACCTACGTTCGCGCAGTCGAAAAGCTTATGGGGATTGAAGTTCCCGAGCGCTGCATTTGGATTCGAATGATCGCTTGTGAATTGTCACGAGTCATTGATCACCTGATTTGCGTTGGAATCAACGCGGTGGATATTGGTGCATTTTCATTTTTTCTTTACGGCTTTCACCAGAGAGAAGAGGCCTATACATTAATCGAAAAACTTTGCGGCGCGAGACTCACTACGTCCTATACGCGAGTCGGCGGGCTAATGCATGATGCCCCGGACGGTTTTGACCGCGAACTCAAAGCGTGGGTTTCGAAAACCCGAAGCGTAATTCAACAAATGGATAAGCTTTTAACCTCCAACAAAATATGGCGCAACCGCACCGTAGGAATCGGCGTTTTTAATAAAGAAGATTGCATCAAATATAGCTTTTCGGGTCCAGTTGCGCGCGCAGCGGGAATTGATCTTGATTTAAGGAGAGATGAGCCCTGTATGTATTATAAGGACATCGAATTTGATGTTCCTGTTGGAAAAAATGGAGATGTGTTTGATCGCTATATGGTTCGCCTCTCCGAAATTAGGCAGTCACTCAATATTTTAGCCCAATGTGCGGATCGACTTAAAAAGGGTCCAATTTGGAGTGAAGACAAGCGAGTGAGGATTCCTGATAAAGATGTCGTTTACAATACGATGGAAGGATTGATTCACCACTTTAAATTTTTTATGAAAGGATTTGATGTGCCCCCGGGCGAGGCCTACACAACGTTTGAGGCGGCAAACGGCGAGCTTGGCTTTTATATCGTAAGTAAAGGCGGTCCACAGGCGCATCGAATGAGAATTAGAGGCCCGTCCGTTTATCATTTTCAGGGCTTGTCTCCCATGGTTCAGGGATCAAAAATTGCGGATATGGTTGCGGCTTTAGGTAGCATCAATATAATTGCAGGCGAGTTAGACCGATAGTGTGAGGAAAAATGTCAAAGCTTTTGACAGACAAATTTTATAGCGCGATGAAAAAACTCGAACCTCGCTATCCCAGCAAGGTTGCGCTTTTGTTGCCGGCGCTACATGCCGCTCAGGACGAGCTGGGTTGGCTTTCGGGTGAGGTAATGGACGAGGTGGCTGGCTTTATTGGAATTCATCCAGCACAGGTCAGAGATGTAGCCGCATTTTATACAATGTATAATCTCAAGCCGGTCGGCAAGCATCATTTAAAAATTTGCACGAACGTTGCGTGCCTCCTCCGGGGAGCAGAAAAGATTGTCGAAGTATGCGAAAACAAGCTTGGAATCAAGTGCGGAGAAACGACGAAAGACATGAAGTTTACACTCGCAGAAGAGGAGTGTTTAGGCGCTTGTGGCACCGCTCCCGTGATGATGCTTAATAATGATTATCACGAAAGTTTGAGCCCAGTTAAAATCGAAAAGCTTTTGGATGAGCTGAGGTAAACGATGAGTGATCCATTAGAAAAGGGCGAACAGGACACGCTTTATATTCAGCACTTTAATGAGGAAGCGCGTCCGCTCCCGTATTATTTAGAGAAAATGAGTGGGTATCAGGCCGCGAAAAAAGCTCTAGCAATGTCTCAAGACGATATTATTGGAGAAATGAAAAAATCTAACTTAAGAGGCCGTGGCGGCGCAGGATTTCCTACTGGCGTAAAGTGGGGATTTATTCCTAAGCAATCCTCAAAATCCAAATATTTAGTTTGCAATGCAGACGAGTCTGAGCCGGGTACCTTTAAAGATCGCGACATCATGCGTTTTACGCCCCATTTATTGATTGAGGGGATGGTGATTGGTGGGCACGCAATCGGCGCAAACATTGGCTACATCTATATCCGCGGCGAATACGCTCGAGAAGCGAAGCTTCTTGATGCCGCTATCGAAGAGGCTTACGCCAAGGGCTATTTAGGTAGAAACATTTTAGGCTCTAGCTTTTCATTCGATCTTACGGTTCATCGAGGTGCAGGGGCTTACATTTGTGGAGAAGAAACCGCTCTCTTGAACTCGCTCGAGGGAAAAAGAGGAGAGCCTAGAGTTAAGCCGCCTTTTCCGGCACAAGCCGGCGCGTTTGGTGGGCCTACGATTGTTAACAATGTCGAAACTCTAGCGGCAGTTCCCTTTATTATTAATAATGGCGGCGAATGGTTTTCAAAATTGGGTCGCATTGAAAAATCTGGGGGCTCTAGACTTTTTTGTGTGTCAGGCCATGTAAAAAAGCCCGGTCTTTACGAGCTTCCTTCGGGCGGCATCACTTTGAGAGAGCTTATTTACGATTATTGTCATGGCATTTTGGATGACCGCAAACTAAAGGCGGTGATTCCCGGTGGGTCATCCGCACCCGTTTTAACCGCGGACGAAATTGATGTTGTATTGGATATTGATCCAATGATGAAAATCGGAACGATGCTGGGCTCTGCTGGAATCATGGTTGTAAATGACAGCTACTGCTTGGTTAAGCTGATCAAGCGGATAACAAAATTTTATGCTCACGAGTCTTGTGGACAATGCACGCCTTGCCGCGAAGGGTGCAAGTGGATGGAGGACGTGCTTCATCGAATTGAACACGGGCATGGACGTGAGCAAGACCTACAGCTTTTATTGGACATTGCGGACAATATTAATGGCAAAACGCTTTGCGCTTTGGGTGATGCGGCAGCGGGACCCGTGATGAGCTTTGTAAAAAAGTTTAGATCAGATTTTGAAGCGCATATTAGAGGTGGAAAATGCCCAAGTGCTTAGTCGATGGACGCGAGATAGAGTTAGAGGCCGGGACCAATCTAATTGAAGTGGCGAAAAAAGGCGGTATTAATATCCCT
>CAYJBA010000239.1:0-4818 GCA_964367865.1 uncultured Bacteriovoracaceae bacterium
CTTTACCCGTCTGAATCAGCGTGACCGCTTCTGTCATTTCATCGAGAGTACCAACGCCACCTGGCAAAATGACAAATGCGTAAGAATATTTTACAAGCATGAGCTTACGAACAAAAAAATAATAAAATGTGACAACGCGATCGAGATATTTGTTGGGTTCTTGTTCGTGCGGGACGACGATATTGCAGCCCACGCTGGGTGCTCCTACGTCCTTTGCGCCACGGTTGGCAGCTTCCATGATTCCAGGGCCGCCACCTGTCATCACAGTAAAACCTGCGCGACCAATTTCAGCTCCCACGCGTCTCGCTAGGTCGTAGTAGGGGTGTCCCTCGTTAAATCGAGCATATCCAAACACAGTGATCGTGGGGCCAATGTTTTGAAACGCCCGAAATCCGCGGATGTATTCAATTACAATTCGAAACAAGCGCAAGGTTTCTGATACGCGAGAGTGCTGACCGGCTAGAAATTTCGCTTCGCCACGAATATCTGCTCGAAGCGTAGAGAGGCGCCTGATACGAGGATTAGCTGGATATAAAAATCCAAAAAACGACTTGGGCATGAGACTTATAAAGGTAACGAGGGAGGTATGCAGTGGCAAGTTCAATTGAAGCTAGCTTTGCGGACCCCACTCAAATGACTCATTGCGACAACTCATAAATTGACTGGGGTGGAGTAAAATCTGAGTTGCCTCCTTTTCTTAATTGAATTCCCGGCTCTTAGGCTGTAATCGTTTCAATTCCAATTCTATTAGAGTTCTCTATGCGTCCCCATCGTCTAGAGGCCTAGGACATTGCCCTTTCACGGCAGTAACCGGGGTTCGAATCCCCGTGGGGACGCCAATTTTTTCGTCTGGAATATCGCGCATTTACAAAACAGGCCCCAGTGGCTATTCGAACTGAATGACTTTTTTGACTTTAGAAAATCCAATACGATGGTTGTTTCTTGCTCATGCAATCGCAGGCGCCCTGGCTCTTCTCGTATTGTTGATTCCTCTGATTTCAAAAAAGGGCGGCAAGCTTCATGTCAAGACAGGGTGGATCTATACCGGAACGATGGTCTTCGTAGGAATCTCTGCATTTATCATTACTCCCTTTCGAGTACTGTTTGATCCAACAAAAACAATTTCGTCAGAGAATTTTTCAATCTTTCTATTTTATATTTCTGTATTCACACTTTCCGCGATTTCTTATGGCCTAACATCCTTGAAGGCCAAGCAGAGAAAAACTTTCAGTCGCTCGTTGATTCATTTAGGACCACCTATCGCAACAATCATTATTGGCTTACTGACTCAGATTATTGGGCTTAAGTCCCAAAATACTCTTTTAATCGCATTTCCTTTCCTGGGACACTTCACTTCCAAATCACAAATTAAATATTGGTTGAAAGTACCAAACGAAAAAATGCACTGGTGGTACGCGCATATGAATGGGATGTTTGTTGCCTGTATTGCCACCATCACAGCATTTCTTGTGACAGCAGTCCCCAGGATATGGCCTGGCCCAATTGCGGAATCGCCAGTGCTTTGGATTGCGCCTGGGATTATACTGGGAACAATTTTGAATCGATGGACGGCAGCATATAAATTTAAATATGAGAAGACTGCAGCTCAATAACACTCATCTCACTTTTTTCAAAACAATGGACGCTAGGAGAGCCCCAAGTACCTGGGAGATCACAAAAGGAGCAACTCCAGACGGTGCAATTCCGCAGAAGGTATCCGTGAGCATCCTGGCAAAAGTGACAGCTGGATTGGCAAAAGAGGTCGAGGACGTAAACCAGTAAGCCGACGTGATAAAGGCCGCAATGGCGAAAGGCGCAAATTCTGGATTTTTTTTCCGGGAAAGCGCAATGGTGCAAATTAACCCAAAAGTTGCTACGAACTCAGAAAACCATAGATGCGATCCGCTTCTGTATTTATTCGAGATCTGCAAAACGGGAAGATAAAACATGTAATGAGCACTCCATACGCCTAAAGTTGCCCCGAGAAACTGTGCTAGCCAATAAATGGAAAGGCCTACCTTATCAAGCCGACCCCAGAAAAAGTCTACTAAACTGACGACTGGATTAAAGTGGGCTCCAGACACGTGACCTAAACACTGAATCATTGCAAAAAGGCCTGCTCCCGTAGCCATTGAATTGACTAAGAGAGTAATAGCTTCATTTCCCTGAGATAAGCGCTCTCCCATAATTCCGGAACCCACTACAATCGCTAGGAGAAAAGCCGTTCCTAGAAATTCGGATACAAATCGCTTTTTCATTTGTTCAACTCACTCATAAATGCGATCAGTTTGGCTTTGATTGCTTCACGTGCTACCCGAAATTTAAGCAGTTTTGCTTCGTGAAGAAGTTCATCGTAACCGCCTGGATCAGGCACGGGCCAATGCAATTTCTTGGCTTTTGTTCCGAGCACCGGACAAAACTCTTCTGCACATAGAGTGATAGCATAATCCAAATCAGCCAAAAACTCAGTCGATAAGTCATTTACTGTCTTTGAGTATTGCATTGAAATATCGATGCCAATCTCTTTCATAGCCTCTATGGCTAAGGGGCTTAATTGAGTGGGGTTTGAGCCGGCGCTCTGGAGTTCAGCGTCGTTTGAAAATAAATTTTTTGCTAAACCTTCAGCTAACTGACTTCGCGCAGAGTTTGCTACGCACAAAAATAGAATTTTCATCAGGCTGACCTTTTTAGATAATTGTGACTAGAGTCATTTCTGATATCCTGTAAACCTACTAAACTATTAAGCAAGGGTGCTCGGTACTTATCAAGTTAAAGTCAGGCAGTCTACTACAGTAAAAGTAATGTCATCGTCAGGCCGATTTGTTCCGCAGCTTTCTGCAATTTTTTCTGCAATTTCGGATCTGGCTTCTGCAGTCGGGAGATTACGAGTATCTTGAACCATTCTCAGGAGATTTCTGTGTCCAAAAACTTCACCTGTTTTGTCCTTAAATTCAAATGCGCCATCTGTGAATAAGAAAACGCGGGATTTTTCTTCAATATCAAAAGACCTGCACTGAATATCGATTTTAGGCTGAGTTCCCAGAGCAAAACTTCTGATGTAATGAGATACGGTCTTACCTGTTTGATCCATGATAAAGATGGGCGGAGCCCCAGCACCCCACCAGGTCATTTTTCGAGAGCTTGGGCTCATATGTAAAATAGAAAAGGTCATCCAGAACCTTCCGTCCTCCATGGCCCAAAGATTTTTATTGAGAGAAGTGAGAATCATGGGAACCGCAGAATCCACGTTTTCTAAATTAAGTTGATTATAAAAAGCCCAACAGGTTCCTGCAACAGACGCGGTAACAATGCTCGACTCGACTCCGTGCCCGGTTACGTCGCCCATAAGGATAAGAACGCTTTTATCTTGTAATTCGATAAACCACCACCAGTCGCCACCCGAATGATTTGTGGATTGATAGTGAGTTGAAAGTTTAAAGTATTTATTTTCGAAGGTTTTAAACTTAGGAAGTAGGAGCTGCTGCACTGCACCCGCTAATTCAAGATCTTTCTGAATGGCTGCCATCTGTTTTAGTCTTGAAATGAACGATTGAATGTCGCTCACCATTGTATTAAAGGACCTGCCCAATAGACCGATCTCATCTTCAGAGGTTTCGCTTGCTCTCTCGTCTAAATTGCCAGATGCAACAATCTGGGTCACACGCACTAAACTATTAAGTGGGTCTGCGATTCTTTTTGAGATTTGAACGCTAAAAATTACAAAAACGATAAGAAAAAGTATACCGGAGATGATACTAGCATTTTTTATATGGGCTAACGGCTTCAAAGCTAAATCCGCATCTTTTACGGTTATAAAACTCCAGTTCAAAAATTTCGTGCGATCCTCATCTGCCATGATTTCGCCCAAGGCTGGATTACTGAAAAAAGTGTCATGCGGATTTTCAGAAAGTGTGGTGATCAGCCTTTGAGCCTGATTTACATCAAGCAATCCGTTTGGGAAGGTTCCTCCGATTTGATGCCCCTCTAGAGTAAAAACCCCTGCCATAGTTTCTTTTGTTGGCGCGAGCTCCTTGAGCTTGTGGTCCCCAACCGCGATGTTTTCTACCAGCTCCTTTATTGCGGTGAGTTTAATTAGGCCCACGATTGCGAGGCTGTGTCCTTCTCCATCTAAATATTGACGAGCAATGGGTATTACTCCGTTTACCCAATCAATTTTTTGGGAATTATTTTCTCGAAAGTCCCACCGAAACTGCGGATTTACATCGTAGCTATCATTGAGACCATCCCAAAAACCAGGATAGATGAGCTGATTTTCTTCTTCGATTTTAGTAGAATAAAGAATCCGTGCTGAGCCAGACGGATCCTTTGCAGGAGCTACGCAAAGTATCCTTTCGAACATCGGGAGGAGCTCAGTCTGCGCAATTAAAAAATTTCTAAATCTTTTTTGTAAAAATTCAAAAACTATTGTGGTTTTTCCTACGACTCCAGCAGCATTGACAGCATCGCGACTATCACTCCATGTTTTAATATTCTTATCTGCGTCGTTCAAAGTCTCAGTTACTCTAGATTTGAGTAGTTCTGTGATGAAAAAAATATTCTGGTTGACCTGAGTTTTAAACGAATTGTCTATTTGCTGATAGGAGTAAGTTCCAGTCAGCAGACTCGGCCCTAATCCCAGTACAATAAACGCGACTATTAGCTTGGAATGGAGGCGATTTTTCAGCGGCACAGGTTTGAAAACAGGGGCATCAGGCGTCGAATCAATCACTGGGTTCGGGTCTAGAGGAGGAGGCGGGTCTTTTGTGGGCGAGAGGGGAGGGACTACTTCATTGGATGCTTCGGTCATATTGAGTCTCC
>CAYJBA010000240.1:0-4788 GCA_964367865.1 uncultured Bacteriovoracaceae bacterium
AAACTCAATCTCAAGAGGGTGGAATCGTTGCTAGCCCCACTGCTGGCAGGGCTGAATTCCGTGCGCAGCGAAGCCGCGATCGTAGAATTCGTCCAAAATCTAGTCCCCGTGGTTTTAGGGCCCAGGTAAATATTCAGGACCTATTAAAAGAAGGCCAAGAAGTTTTGGTTCAAGTTGCAAAAGATCCCATCGCTACAAAAGGCGCGCGTCTGACTTGCCATATCAGCTTACCAGGCCGGCATCTCGTTTGTATGCCCACTATTGATCACGTCGGAGTATCTCGCCGAATCGATCGCGATGATGAGCGCCGTCGGTTGCGAGAGTATGTCGATCGCAATCGTCCAAAAAATTTAGGCTTTATTGTTAGGACTGCCACGGCAAGTGGCAAAGTTCAGTCCGAGCGGCGAATCAAGCAGGACATTGATTATCTTTCTAACCTTTGGACTGAAATTCGCGAAAAGGCTGCGACCGTGAGCGCCCCTGCACTGGTTTACGAAGATCTGAACGTCGTATTACGTGCGATTCGCGATTGGGTTACGGAGGACATTGATAAAATTATCGTGGATTCTCGGTATCACTTTAATGAGATGCAGAAATTTGTTTCGAATTTCATGCCGGCGATTCGCCAAAAAGTTGAACTCTACCACGGCGACGTTCCAATTTTCGATGCTTACAGCATTTCAACTGAGCTCTCTCGCGCTCTGGAGCGCAAAGTTTGGCTTAAATCAGGAGGTTACATTGTAGTCGATCAGGCGGAGGCGCTGGTCGCAATCGACGTCAATACCGGTCGCTACGTCGGTAAGAAAAACCTAGAAGACACGATTTTGAAAACCAATCTCGAAGCGGTCCAAGAAATTGCTTATCAGCTGAGACTTAGAAACTGCGGTGGGATCATTATTCTTGATTTGATCGACATGGAAAAAGAGGAAAATAAACAACGCGTTTATCGAGCGCTTGAGGAAGCCCTTAAAAAGGATCGTTCGCGTCCATCCATCATGAAAATTTCGGATCTCGGATTAGTCGAGATGACTCGTAAGCGTACGCGCGACACGATCGTCAGAAGTCTTTGTGATTCCTGCGCGCATTGCGAAGGTAAAGGATTTATTAAGAGCAAGCAAACCGTTGCCTACGAAGTTCTTCGCGAAATCGAGCGTTCAGGCATTGAGCGAGACACCTCTAAGATTTTGGTTCAGGCGAATCCCGAAGTGATTGATATTTTGGCAATCGAGGAGCGCGAGACTTTAGATCAGCTAGAACGCCGGTATCGTAAGCAGATTTACCTCCAAGCTGTGACGGATTATCACCTTGAGCAATTTGAAGTCACGAACGACAAAAAACCGCGAAAAGATGCTCAACAGCAAGAAGAAGATCGCAATCGTTGGAGCAAGCGCTCAGGTCGCGGTTCACAGGACCGAAACGAGCGCTACAGTCGTAATGACAAAAATAGCCGTGGTAGTAGGCAAGAGCGTTCAGGCGGAACTCCTGGCGTAATTATCCCGGTGACCCCGTTTGAAAAGTCGGGTGACCCAGGCTCAACCTCTCAAGACCTCGGTTCAGAAAATCAAGGAATGCAGTCTAACTCGGGAACTGATTCTCCAATTTCACCCGTGAGTCCGATTACTCCAGTCATGGGCCGGATTATTCCCGTAGGTGAGATGCCCGGTTCTGATGCGGTCCCAGGAAATTCTGCATCAGTTCCGATGCTAGTAGGTCCTGGACCCGGTGGCGGATTTGAACATGAAGAAGATCGCCTCGCTTATCTACGGGCTCAGGCGGCTCAAGATGCTGCAATCGCGAAATACGGCTCCGGTGCAGCGGGAGCGGCGCCGGGTCAACCCAATTCAGGTGGTTCGGGTGGCGGAGTTGGAGGAAGACCCCGACATGATAATCGAGGCCCACGTCGTGACAATAATCGCGGAGGTAGAAACAATAATCGTCGAGGGGGACGCGGCGGAAGTGGTGGCGGAAAGTTCGGCCCCTCCCGTGGGGGCTATAGTTTTAGACCGCCCGTCAGTAATGGTCCGCAAGGTCCTTCATCGGGAATTATTCCTGTAGGCAATCCAGACCCGGGCCCTAAGCCCGAGGCACCTGCAGCAGCACCGGCGGCACCCACAACTGAAAGTTCAGGAACGAGCGGCGGCGGTGGGAGTGACCGGTCCAATCCGCCAACATAAGGCGAGTTAAAAAGGCTGGCTTAGGAAGTGAAAAAGCCCACCTACTTGTTTACGGTATCCGTTCCTTACAGGCCGCAGATTGCAGGCCGTGCGGTGAACCGCGAGGATTTTTACTCCTGGGTTTGGAGCCAGTTTTCTTCGCGCGGCTTACTTGGAATTCATGAAGGCACCGTACTGACCGAGCAAGCGTCTCGTGACGGATTCGAATCTGAGTCTTGGACCGTGGATTCGGGGGAGGCGCCCCGCGAGAGAGATTGGATTGGTACCCAGTCGTTTGAGTCAGCGGCGTTTTATTTTGAAAGTGAAAAGCAAGCGCAGGCAGTCGCAAAAGATCTTGCTGCGCAAACAGGGCTCAAGCCAGGTTTAATTAAGATTCAAAAAGCGCAGGATTGGGATGCGGAATGGAAAGCTTCGTTTCGTGGAGTCTCCGTTTCTCCCTTTTGGGAAGTCAGGCCACCTTGGGTAGATGAGCCGGTTGCACAGGATAAAAAACTTTTGAAACTCAACCCTGGTGCGGGCTTCGGAACAGGCACGCACGAAACGACGCAACTTTGTCTTAAGGCAATGGGCGAACTTTCAGAGAAAAAACCACTGGCCGGATTGCGCGTACTAGATTTTGGAAGCGGCTCTGGGATTTTGTCCATAGGTGCCGCTCTTCTGGGCGCCGAGGTCGATGCTGTGGAGATCGATCCACTTGCCAATGAAAACGCGAGCGAAAATGCGAAGCTCAATGGAATTGAAAACAGGATCTCAATCTCACCGGACTTGCCTGAGGCTTCGTGTCGCTACGACCTAGTCATTGCTAATATTTTGAGACCTGTACTCGTAGAATTTGCTCCAAGGCTCACCTCGCATTTGGCGCCGGGAGGGACGTTGATTTTATCCGGTCTAATCGAGCGAGATGTTGCCGAAGTGAGTACTGTTTACGGAGCGCTCCTGGCAGGTAGCGGATCTCCACGTGTCGAAGCACTCAATGAGTGGAGGGCGCTGATTTTCTAGGATAGCCCATCTGGGGAGGCGCAAAGGCCATCTACCGTCCCACCTAATTTCCCTGATATTCCAAAAACATACACATTACTTGACTATAACTGTCAAGAATCTTAAAGTTAACACTTGGGGAACGGGTTTTTCATTACAATTTAAGATTATTGAGAGATCTCCGCGAAAGAAGGATAACACCTTGTTTTTTAAGGATTCTTTTCGAGTCGCATGGATTGGGGCAACTGCCTTTCAGGTCGTACTTCTATGCGCCTGTAAGCAAGAGACTTCGCTGATTCCACCCTCGCAGTTTCTTCAAACAAAATCTGGATTGCCTGGAGCCAAACCCAATTCAACTCCGACTTCTACGCCAACTCCTGGGCCTTCGCTCGGTCCGGTATTTGTTCCAAAAATTGATGCCAGTTGCATGGCTCCTGGAAATGATTACGAAGCATGCATCTTTTTTAAAAACCCCGTTTATGAACGCAAAGCTCCCTTTGCGACTACGATCGGCCAAACGTCGGATCTGAGTCAATACCAGACGTACGGTGTAAAAATCGCAAATCGCGATACTTCGGGATTTTTGCAAAATGCAACTTTTAGAGTAATACCACCCAATACAATTTCTAGGCTAGCCGCGGATGCAGCAGGAAAATTTAAAGTTCCTTTTTCGAACTGTTCAGCTCCGGGAGTATGTACAGCCGATTCAAGCCGAAGGGTAAGCCAGGTCATGGCCTATTACTGGCTCGATGCCCAAGAGCAAATGATGAAAGCGAGAACCGGAAAGTTTTACGCGTCCGGAAAAAACATTTTAGTAAATACCTATCAAACTAATTTTGATAATGCCGCGTGGGACGCACTGAACAATCGTGTTTTAATGGGCGTGAGCGGTACGCAAGATTACGCGTTGAGCGCCGAAGTTTATAGCCACGAAATGGGGCATGCAAATTTGGATTACGCCACAAATTTTGTGATTTTCAATTCGGATGTGAGCGGCACCGAAGTCGTGTGCGCGCAAGGTCTAGCCACCTGTTGCAAGACCGTGGCTGGATGCATCGATGCGATAAACGAAGGGCAGGCAGACTATCACGCAGCGATCGTATTTGACGAAGGTGGGACGCTTGGCGAGACGTTAATCAATACGCTGGGTGGAATTGTAGAATGTGGCTTAGGGCGCTCAATCGTAGGAAACAAAAATCTAGTCGCCGCTACTGCGTTTGCCGCATGCGGAAACATCGGCGGTGGCGAAATTCACGTTACAGGGCGCGTTTATGCCTCGATTTGGTGGGAAGTCCGCAATCTTGCTACGAGCAGTGCAATCGAAGTTGATAAGCTTTTTTCTGAGCACTTACCGGCACTCTCAGCGTCCGACACTTTTTCAAGTACGCTAAATAAAATTAAAGCGATCGATATGGCGCTTTTTGCTGGCAAATATTCGGCCGCATTTACTGCAGAATTTGCGAGACGTGGGCTTTAGTGTTTAAGCGTACTCTTATCTTGTAAAATTTGATCTGTCTCTGCGCCGACAATGACTTGATACGAGTTGTGGGAGGGTGCGCTTACTTCTACTTTAAATATCCAGGCCAATTCTTGAATTGGCTGTTCCGCCCAGATCACAGGGTCTCCTCGTACTTGA
>CAYJBA010000241.1:0-2698 GCA_964367865.1 uncultured Bacteriovoracaceae bacterium
ACTAAGCCCGAAAAGATGCAAAAACTCGTCAGTAGTATCGTCGAGCATCGGACGAACCGGAAGCTCCCAGCGCCCAGAAATGCGGATGAGTTTCTTTTCTAAGAGCCCGTGAATAAAATACGACGAATCCACGCCGCGCACCTTGTCGATGTCTTCTTTCATAACGGGTTGACGATAAGCAACGATCGCCAGGGATTCCATAGCCCCGGCAGAAAGCTTTTGCGTCGAAATCTTAGCCAGTTTCCTGGCCAATGCCGCACGCCCCGGTTTCGTTCGGAGCTGAAAACCTCCTGCGACTTCTACGAGTTCGATTCCGCGCAGGGGTTTCGAAAAATTTTCGTTTAAGAGATCGATCGCTTCGCGAAAAAGCTCAGGCGCAAAAGCGGGGCCTAAAAACTCTCGAAGTTTCGATAGCGAAAGGGGTTTGTCTGAAACAAATAAAAGCGCTTCGATGGCAGATGCGACCTCTTCGACATCGAGCTTAGGCATTGCTGCATGTAGTTCTGGGTCCGCCTCGACCTGAGCGGCGGCTGCCTGGTTTGCAAGCTCTTGAGCTAGAGCTTGGTCCTCGGAGATTTCGCGCGCAAGTCTTGCTGCTGCTTCTTGAGCGTCCTCTACAGCAAGGGTGGCAAGCTCCGTTAACCGTTTTTCATTTTTAATAGCTTCTTTGGCCATCGCGCGCGAGAGCGAGTCCAGCTGCGCGTCACTATCTTTGGGTTCTTCTAATTCTGGACCTAACTCCGCATCTAAATCTGTATCGAGCTCAAGTTCACTCTCATCGTCGATCTGCGCTCGAGATATTTCGAGGGTTTTGAGCTGAAAAGGATCTTCAACCAAAGTTATGGGGCTTTTGGGATCTTGTTTTTTACTCATAGATTAAGTGCCATCCCTTCGGGTGCTGGATTTTCAAATCCGGATGCCAGTGAAAGATCGAAGTTAATGAGATTTTCGAGAAGCTCCAAGAAAACCGGGCCATAGGTTTCTTCTTGATACATTTTCATTTTTTTAAGGCGTGAGAGTTCTAGTGAAGCAAGAAACGTGACGACGGTCTCAGGGCGTGATCCCGGAATTGAAATCAGAGATTTTAAATCAGTCAGTTCGCCTAGTTTTAATCTCTGCATGAACTCCAGGATTTTGTCAGAAAGGGAAACAGTTTCTTTGCGCAAGATTTGCGTACGTTTTCTCTGGCGAACCAGCATGTTCTGATAGCCAAGCGCAATAGAAGTGACGTCCATTTCTTTCCAAACTTTTTCGACTGGCGGGCGGCGATTGGGCCGCGTAAAGACGTCTTCGCCTAAACGCGAAAGCTGTGCGATGTCCTGCCCTGCTGCCAGAAATCTTTGGTGCTCCATGAGTTGGCGAATCAGATCTTCTTGAGTAAATTCGTCTTCGAGTGCGCCGGCCGTGGCAGGTTTTTCTTCTTGTGGGAGTAAAGCTTTGCTCTTCCAATGAATGAGAGTCGCCGCCATGACGAGAAACTCGCTTGCGGTATCAAAATTGAGCTCTTGCATCAAGCGGACGTAGGCCAGGTATTGGTCCGTGATTTCAGAAATCGCGACCTTAGAAATGTCGAGTTCATGGGCCTGAATCAAATAAAGTAAAAGGTCGAGCGGACCTTCGAAGTGATCCAGGCGGATTGTTATTGGAACGCGGTAGGCCATTTTGCCGATCATAGCCAACCAAGAGGAGAAGGCAAGAAAGGAATTGGAAAAAGACAGGATCAGGGGGCCATAGAATACTATAATAAATACAACACCCTATAGCTGACCCTAAACCCTAAAGTTTCAGTCTAGCAATTCGATATTAGTAACTGAGCTCACCAAATAGGTAAGGATAGTTTTTTCCAGCAGTGCCGCTGTCCCAGTGATCTTTTGCGTCCACAAACGCAACTTCGATATTGAGAGCGTTGAGCCTACCGGGTGCAGTTGCCCAGAACAAAACATGCTTCATCTTTGCACTGCCGAACTCATCGCAACCGCCCATGGGTCCGCGGACTAAACAGCCGTTAGTCAGTCTCACGGTCCAATACGCCTGGCCCATCGAATCCTGGTAATAAGTCATCGGAAAGTACCCATCCCGATCGCCATCGAGATAATGAACGCGAACGTAAGCAGCAAGCGGCATTCCTCGAGAGAGTTTACCTCGGTATTCGATCTCAATTGCGATCGCGCCCGATTGCTGCATTCCGCGGATGATTTTGACACCATCGAAATTTCCAGAAGAAGGAGTGTCAAATTTGATCAGTCCATCCGCCGGAAATGGAGTTGCGAAAACGTTTACTGATGTAAACGTCAGAGCAAATAAAACTAAAAATTGGGTCATGATTTTAATCCTTTTTAATACGAGTTTTTGTGAGTAGGAGCTTCGTAACATAGGCGGGGCGGGGGGTCAAATTACAAGTCTAACTTTGCCTCTCCACAAACCCAATGCGATCGTAAAGGCGTTTCAAAGTTTTGGAGGTCTTCTCCCGCGCTCTTTCAGCGCCGCGCTTTAAAATCGCATTCAGGCTCTTTTTATCCTTCAAGAGCGCTTGGGCGCGGTCTCTGATAGGTCCCAGATGCTCTGAAATAACCGCGGCGGTTTCTAATTTAAGATTGCCGTACATCTTGCCTTTGTAACTTGCGACAATCTCATCGACCTTGCGTCCGCTGAGCGCGGCCTGGATCGTAAGAGATCGGAAGAGCGTCGTGTAGGGAAA
>CAYJBA010000241.1:2708-4778 GCA_964367865.1 uncultured Bacteriovoracaceae bacterium
TACGCCCGGTTTTGAATCCTCGTAAGTGACTTCGGTGCCCGAATCCGTCACTGCACGCTTGAGCTTTTTCAGGATCACCTCGTCTGTGTCCAAAATGTAAACCGTCGCGTTTTCATCAGCGTCTGATTTGGACATCTTTGATTCGGGGTCTTGAAAGCTCATGATTCTTGCGCCGACCGGGGCAATATAGGGCTCAGGTACAACGAGCGTGTCTGGCCCGTAAATATTGTTGAGACGAACGGCCAAATCGCGTGTGAGCTCAAGATGCTGCTTTTGGTCGTCGCCCACGGGCACAAGATGGGAATCATAAGCTAAGATGTCAGCCGCCATGAGAACCGGATAATTAAATAGTCCAGCTGGAATGTTCTGATGCTTAGCCCCTTTGTCTTTGAACTGAGTCATTCGATTCAGTTCGCCCATATAAGTAAAGCAATTAAGCACCCAGGCAAGCTCGGCATGTTGAGGAACATGAGACTGCGCAAATAGAGTCATTTTATCGGGGTCGATACCTGCAGCGATGTAGACGGCAAGGCCTTGGTAGGTCGACTCAGCCAGAAATTTGGGATCTTGGCGCTCCGTAATCGTATGAAGATCGCCCAACATAAAAAAGCATTCGTATTGTTCTTGAAGCTTTACCCAGTTTTTAAGTGCACCAATATAATTACCTAGAGTCAAGCGATTGGTCAGCGTCATTCCAGAGAGAATTGTTTTTTTCATAGGGGTTTTGTCGTTCTCCCAGAAATAAAATTAGAAACCAAAGACACTAAATAAGCGTTCCGCGAAAAAAAGCGTCATGTTTGTAAAAAACCCGATGGGATAAGCAAGAATCGAAAGTGCTCCACTCATGAGGAGCGCCATTAGGATAAAAAAACTGTACTGGTTGAGGACCTCAAATTTTTGGGCAGCATGATACGGTAAAAAAGATTCGACAATTTTACTGCCATCCAGAGGAGGAAGAGGGAGAAGATTAAAAATCCCCAGCCAATAATTTAACTGAACTGAAACCACTGCCATTCCCGCTAAGGGTTCAAATAAATAAAATTGCCTAGGCATCCACGTGAGCAAGGCGACGTAAACAAGCGCCGATACATTGGCCAGGATAAAGTTCATCCCAGGGCCGGCGAGTGATACCCAAAAAAGCCCTGGGCGGTATTTTCGAAAACGATTCGGGTTGATGGGCACGGGCCTAGCCCACCCGAATAGTACACCCATTCCGGAAATCATCCCGAGAATGGGAAAAAGTACGGTCCCCATGGGATCCATGTGGGGGATGGGATTAAAGGTTAGGCGTCCTTGTTGTTGAGCCGTCTTATCGCCCCACTTAAGCGCGACAAAGCCGTGCGCTACTTCGTGAAACACGACCGCCATCACAAAAGGCGGAAACTGAATGGCTAGTTTTTGAAAACCGATTGCAAAATCCATTGGAGCCTCAGATCTAACACAGAATTGTCGGATTTGCGGCGGCGATTTATGGGGATGAAGACAGGTTATCCAACATAGCGCAGTGCGTTATTTAAACCCACCCAGCCCCAGAGGGTGGCGGTTTGGATTTCCGCTTTCTTAATCCCGGTATAAAAACCCCGGCCGCTTCGATTGAATTTAACAGGACGTAATCGCGTGCGTGCCTGAGGGCGATTCCCCATTCCACCACTCTCGAATAAATGAGCTCATCCCAAAAGCGCCCGAACTTATGGCCTTTTTTAGCGCCTGTGATGAGCTGTGCGACGGCGCCTGGCAACTTTCTAAAATAGTTTTGAAGGGCCTCGCGCTTGGGGCCTTTGATCACGAGGTGCAAGTGGTTTCCGGCGTTTGCGTACTCGAGGATTCGAATTCCGAAGTGCTGGGCATATTTTCGCGCAAGACTTTCTACCTTTCCCGCATTTTTATAGTTTGTCAGTGATAAAGGGCCTAGGGCCTTTGAGGATCTCAGTACTAAATGAAGCGGCTTTTTTGGATCCAGGGGCCTGTAAGTCTTTCGGCGTCCCCGGTGGAGCGAGCCGCCGTGCTCGGTCCGAGGGCGAAATAGATCGGAAGAGCACACGTCTGAACTCCAGTCACGTAGAGATCTCG
>CAYJBA010000242.1:0-4772 GCA_964367865.1 uncultured Bacteriovoracaceae bacterium
GCTTCCGATCTAATTTTAAACATTCGACACTTACTTTTGGTTGCTCTTATTTTGTCTCCCATTCAAGCTTTTGCCGAGCATACGCGAGTAACCAATCCTAATTCATTGGCTATTGAGGTGATGGGGCGAGGTTTATTTTGGGGTCTCCAGTTTGATCGGGTGGTATCTGATGACCTTGTGGCAGGGGTTGAGTGGGGCGGTACCCCGACTAAGGATTTATTAGGAAACGATATGAATATTACGGCTCGAGTATTTTCTGCCTATGCCAACTACTATTTTACTCGTGATCAAGGCTCGTTATTTGCGACTGGGGGCGTGACTCTCATTTCAAATACCAACAGCGTGAATGGTCTTACCGCTAATGTATCGGGCGTGAAATTTACATCTACTGGGATGATGCCCAGCTTCGGCGTTGGGTATGAAAATCGATCAGATGCGGGATTTATTTTTCGCGCGACTGGATATGGTTTTGTTTAAATAAAATCTACCCTTGGGCCGGTATGAATTTGGGAGTTTCATTTTAAATTTTTAAGCGCCTTAGCATAACGATGTGTGCGCAAACTTGGGTCTGTGGGAAGCCTCAAGGAACTCAAAACACCATCGATCAACTGGTTTGCTTCGGATTTTTTTCCTTGAGCAGTAAGAGTTTCTGCAAGAAGGTGGGCAGATCTTAAGCGATTATCCCCGTATGAAAACTCGAAAGCCTTTTGAGCCAACGCTTGTGCCTCGGTTGGTTTACCTAGCTTCATTAACATCTGGGCATGTTGATAGTAAAAAGTGAATTCTTTAGGGTAGTTTTTCTCGAGCGTGCGATAAAGGGACTCCGCTCGGTTTATTTGTCCAGCCCTCCAAAGGCAATATGCTAATTCGAGAGTCGTTCCGCGTTCGTTTTTAGTTGCCATTTCGCGACGGTACTCTGTGGCCGCCGAAGCCCAGCTAGCTTGTGCTTCTACTTTCAGCCCGTTTTCTTCTTGCGCGTTTGCAATGGTAGACCAAAGGTCGGCAGCAGAATAGTCAGTACCCTTTAATAAGCTGGGTTTGCGAATGAGGTGAGTAAGTTCCTCGATCGTTGACTTTGCAAAGGATAGCTTTTCTTTGCCATCGGCCATTAAATCTAATAGGTCTATTTTTTTTAAAACAGAAGAAACAGATTTTGGGTATGCACGAATCATTTCTTCAATGAGCGCTCGCTTTTCTCTTTTTCGGTCCATCTCCGATGGTAGTATTTTGTCCGAAAGGACGCCAAGTTTTGCTTCAAAATAAAGCTCCGGATGAGGATTTAGTTTTGACAAATAATACTCGGACTTTAAATACTCCCGGCGTTCCAGGTGATATTGTCCTAAGCGCAAAAGGGCTTCGGTATCCCCTGACTCAGCTTTTCTCTGGGATTCTTCTAATGTAACAACTGACCGCTTCATTGCGTTTTTAATTTCCTGATTAAATTCTTTTAGCGGTCGATATCCGACAATACGATGAATTTCCTCCCCCTGTGGAGAAGCGATAATGAGTGTGGGGTACCCGCCCACTTTAAATTTGGACTTGAGCTCCCAAGAGACCTCCGAGTCGGCATCCAATTTAAGTTTAATAAAATGTGATGTTTGCTTCATAAAAGAAGGAGAAAGAAACACCTTTTCATCCAACATATTGCAAGGTGGGCACCAGATTCCGAAAAAATCAATAAGCAGGGGTTTATGTTCTTTAGAGGCACGAGCAAGAGCGATCTCGGGTTGATTTAGGATAAAGCCGTGGTCCATGGGAGTGAGGGTCGATTTACTATTGTTTTCTATCTGTGAAAGGGGACCTTCGGCAGTTTTATAGGTTGCCTGATAGGCGGACGTCCGAGAGTTCCAGGCGCCTTTGATCGAATGCTTTTCGCAAAAAGTGTTTTTTTCATCGCAGACGTAAACGGTCAATAGGAGGTCTTCGCGTGTTTCAGCCAGCGTAAATTCAAGTTTTCGGGCTTGAGCGAGAGAGGGCTTGAGGCGCTTAGAACCTAGCTGAAGCGATGTGGGCGCGTCCACATTGAAGTGGTGTCCCGAAGGCGGCTCCATTTGTATCAGGAGAGACTTTTGCGGCGACGAAAATTTGACGATGACTTCGGGTGCTTTTAGTCCTGCCATGCTCAGTCCCGTCGATAATAATAGACTAACGATCATATTTGCCAAGAGGTTCATAAAAACCTTCTACGCGAGCGGGCGATTTTCTTCAAGATTTGTTATCTTATAGAGGTGCGCAAACCATTTTTCGTAATTTCGGCAATTGTCGTAGTTGTCGTATTTGCTATTTCTTGGTTCTGGACGAGCGTGCTTTGGTCTTTTCTGGTTTTTGGACCACTTATATTGTTGGGGCTTTACGACGTATTACAAACCAAACAAACGATTCGGCGCAATTTTCCGGTTATTGGGCATGGCCGCTATCTTATGGAAATGATTCGTCCCGAAATTAATCAGTATTTCGTCGAATCCAATTGGGATGGAATGCCTTTTAATCGCGGAATGCGCTCTATAGTCTACCAGCGATCGAAAAATCAACTCGACACGCTGCCATTCGGAACGCAGATGAACGTCTATGCCGAAGGTTACGAATGGATTAATCATTCGTTAGCGCCTTTAGCACCGTTGAAAGAAGAGCCGCGCGTAAAAGTAGGCGGCAAAGATTGCAAGAAACCCTACTCGGCTTCTATTTTCAATATTTCAGCGATGAGTTACGGCGCTCTCAGTAAGGCTGCGATTTTGGCGCTGAACTCCGGCGCAAAAAAAGATCATTTTTACCACAATACCGGCGAAGGAGGACTAAGCCCCTACCACCTTGAACCGGGTGGCGATTTGGTTTGGCAAGTGGGTACCGGTTATTTTAGTTGTCGCGATAAAGACGGACGATTTAGTCCAAGTTTATTTGAAAAACGCGCAAATCTACCGAACGTTAAGATGATTGAAATTAAGCTTTCTCAAGGAGCAAAGCCCGGACATGGCGGGATTCTTCCAGCTAAAAAAGTAACACATGAAATTTCTGAAATTCGTGGCGTTCCCATGGGTATAGATGTTTTATCTCCACCTGCGCATACCGCGTTTAACTCCCCGGAAGGGTTGCTTGGGTTTCTTAAGCTGCTGCGTGATCTTTCAGGAGGTAAGCCTGTGGGCTTTAAAATGTGCCTGGGCAAGCACCGTGAGTTTTTTGCTATTTGTAAAGCAATGATCAAGACAGATATCTTTCCTGATTTCATTACGATTGATGGTGGTGAAGGAGGAACAGGTGCGGCCCCGCTTGAGTTTTCAGATTCTGTA
The DNA here is from genome assembly GCA_964367865.1 of uncultured Bacteriovoracaceae bacterium. Taxonomy (GTDB): domain Bacteria; phylum Bdellovibrionota; class UBA1018; order UBA1018; family UBA1018; genus CAYJBA01. The sequence continues at coordinate 3,285 of CAYJBA010000242.1, forward strand.
GGCACACCGTTGGTCGATGCGATGATTTTTGTTCACAACGCGCTGGTTGGAATCAATCTTCGCGATCAAATTAGGTTAATTGTTTCTGGAAAAGTAACAACAGGATTTAGTATTGCCTCGAAACTCGCCTTGGGCGCGGATATCTGCAACTCGGCTCGTGGAATGATGTTTGCGCTAGGATGTATCCAAGCACTCAGGTGTAACTCGAACACCTGTCCAGCTGGTGTGGCAACCCAAGATCTGGAGCTTGTGGGTGGACTCAATGTCCCCGACAAAGCTCAGCGAGTAGCAAATTTTCACAGAGGTACAGTGCACAGTTTTCTCGAGGTCTTGGCGGCAGCAGGATTGGCGCTTCCAAGCGATTTAAGACCCTGGCATATTCACAGGCGAATCACCTCGAGCGAAGTTAAAAATTATAGCGAGATTTATAAATATATCGAAACTGGATCATTGCTCAAGCCCGAACCTCCCGCCCCCTATGCCAGGCCATGGATTTGCGCTGATTCTACGTCTTTTACAGGTTAAATAATTCTGCTTTTTGGAAGGAGCAGGACAAAGCGTGTGTTGGGAAAAAGTGGATCCAAGGTGAGTGTACCTCCATGGGCCTCAGCGATTGATTTGCAGATGCTTAGACCTAAACCTGGGCCCGCGCCAGTTCCTTTGGTGGTAAAAAAGGGCATCATGATCTTTTCACGAATAGCCGGAGGGATACCTTTGCCGCTATCAACGACTGTGATTTCAACTTGATCATCTCGGTCTAATACTTGGATACGGACCCATTTTTCTGCATAGATTTGAACGGCATCAAAGGCGTTGCTCACTAGATTAAGCAGGATTTGAAGAATCTCTGTTTCATGGCATTCGAGAGTGAGCGAGTCTGGAATTTCTTCAAAGTGGAGCTCGACCCCCGCCTCTTTGAAGCGGGATCGAAAAAATTCTAAAATCTCTTCGACCAATACCTTAACTTGAACTTCTACAAAAGACTCTTTGTCTCCGTCGCGAGTAAACGTTCTTAAATTTTTTATTATTTTTTTTATCTGAACAATACTTGTTTCGATTTTATCGAGGCTGCTTTTAAACTCGGTGGAGTCGATCTTACCGCTCTCGACCATGCCGCGAAGTCTGACGGTTCGGGTGTTAATTACAAGCAGTGGAATATTAATCTTATGAGCAACCCCCCCGGCAACTTCTTCGATTGTGCCCATCTGAGCTGCAAGAGCTTTCATTTTCGCCTCAGCACGTTTTTGGCCCGTTGTAGAAATTCCAAAAATAATAGCTTCAGAGTTTTCGTGATAACGTTGTGAAACCAATAGAAAATGGTGGGGCTCATCGGATAGTTGAATTTTAATTTCGAGGGTGGATCGGGGCGTGGTGGCCGAGAAAATTGAATCAATCATCTCTTGCGTAATCACGTCTTTTGCCGCGACATTATACTTAGCGCGCAGATAGCGATTGATTTCAGTAATTTCTCCGTTAGGTCTGATTCGG
>CAYJBA010000243.1:0-4772 GCA_964367865.1 uncultured Bacteriovoracaceae bacterium
GTCTGTGAGATGAAGGGGAGTGACAATTTTTATTTTCTTTTCGTCCACGAACTCATGGAGATCTTCTTCGGTTTCTAAGATTCCGGAGGCTCCTTCGAGCGCAAAAACGATGACTCGTTTACCCCCTTCGAGTGCCCTTCGCGCCTCCTGTGAGTTACTGGCGATCATCCAATTGGGATGTTGGGCGACAAAGGCCTGTGCCTGCGCTATTTGAGCTCGGATCGAATCCTTAAGTGACCAAACCATTAAGGGATGTGCATAAAGTGTGGCAACGACCAAACCAATTTCAGAGCGCTCAAGAGTTTCGGGATCGGTCTGAGAACGAAAGCGGTCTCTCCAAGATGTGGCCTGAATCGGCCCATCAAAATCGCCAGTAAAAAAGAGTCCCATTCCTTTCTTCATAAAAAGGTGAGCATGCAGTTCAAGGCTTTTTTCCCCAAAAAGTCTGGGAGAGGCTGCCTGGGAGGCAGCTGAGTTTAAAAAAAATAAAGTGATTAAAAGAAAATATTTCATTTAAAAAACCGATCCCAATGGTCGCTGCCCCGTTTTTTTTAAAAGTGCGGCGCGAAATTTTATCCAAGGCACTTCAGCTGCATGATCCGCCTGTTTTGCGAGATCAGGGGATAGGGGCAAAGTGCGTGCCCAAGCCCTTGCGTCCAAGAAGGCTTCGTCAGCAAGACGTCCGATTCCTGCTTCGCCATGTGAGGAGAGTGCCGCGTTTAAATCAAGAGAGCTTTCGATGTAGGCTCGGTAATAAGGATAGGTCCAAAGATGAAACTCCAATGTTGGGGCCAAATTAAAACTTCGGACCGCACTTTCTAGCTCTGCATAAACAGAGGCGGATTTTTGAGGTAAAGTTTTGTTAAAGTATTGCGGTTCTTGGTGAAGCAAAAGTTTTCGGTCGTCGCGCACGCGCGACTCGCCGCTCATCTCTAAAAGCTCTGTTAAAGAGTCCTCACCCAATAGCGCAGCCAGCCGGTTGAGTGTCCCGGCATGCGCTTCGAGCAAATGGATTAAGAAATCAACGAGTCTCACACTTTAAAGATAGCCTAGGCTTTGGATTTGGGAAAGTTTAGCTTAAATACTGGCTGATCCGGAGCGTTCTGGGGCGAGCCCGGCCATAAGTTTAGGTCAGTTTTTAGCAGTTGAGTCAGATCTGTTTCTGCACGGGTCGCGATCCACCATCTCCCATGCCAAAGGCGGTCAGTCGGTGGCGTTTGCGATGCGCCCGAGCGAGGAACGGATTCGACGAAAAGTATAAAGGCATTGGGCCAAAGACCTTGAGTGAGTCGGTGGGTCCATTCTTCGATTTTAGGAATTTCGACCCAAGTATCGAGGTTCCAAAAATGCCAGCCCCGCTGATGGGCTTTATTGACTAAGGCAGCTTCCCACTTTCGGTCCTCACGTAGAATTTTTTCTTTTGGAAAAGTACTGAGCAAAACCGAAGGAACATCCTGGGCAATAGGCGCCGTAATTTGTACATTTTGAATCAGATCGCCAAGGTCACCTTCTAGCGCTTGGACCAACATCAGCGACTCTAGCCTTTGCTCCCAAAGGGTTATTTTTTCTGCGCCGGTTCGATTGTGAGTAGCAAGTTGCCTGGATTTCTCAGAATGTAAGCCCATGACCAAATCTCGGAGAATGGATAGCCTCAAAACATCCCGGTCTTTGAGCTTCGCAGTTTCGGTCCATAATCGGGTTTTAGAGCCGATAAGATCAGGGACCGCCTTTTGGCCAGTGGCCCCAGAGGGCGAGGTGGATTTCGTCATGCTATTCCGATCGCAGAACCGGGGTACCTGTCCCGGAGGAACGCGAATATCGCGAATCAGTTTTAGGCTGGGCGTCTACAATCGGCAAATCCGCGTGACGAAATGAGCGTGAGTCGCGAATCTGCGGAGCTACCGCAATTTTTTCGGATTCGATCCCCATCAGTGCATAAACAATGTCTGGATTTTCAAGTGCTGGCCGGTAAGCTTCATTTCTAGAATAGCCCAGATTGAGCTGGACCTGAGTTCTTTGCAATCGTGGAGCGCTCGTCGTTGCAGTGGGTGATTTTGTCGGATGGGAAACCCGGGGGACGGGGGCTGGGTTAGGTTTTAGGGTCACCGAAACAGGTCTGGATATTGTGGTGGCTACAGATTTTATGCCCATGCTGTGTCGCGAAATTTCTTCGAGCGAACCTAGAAGCTGGAGCGCCTCTATTCCATTAATTTTTGGATCTGTAGTCGACTCAAGTTCAGAAGGCGTAATCAAATCAATCGCCAATTTTTTTAAAGTTATTTTGGCTTGGGTTAATCTACGATCCAAAACGGAACCCCCTTGAGCTTAGTATTAAAATATTCGTTGGTGACTCCACCCAAATCAGACCTAGAAATTCCAATTTTGGGAGGGCGGAGCGACATGAGATTTTTATGCAACGCTCGAATCGTTTCGCCCTTTAACTCTTTGCGATCCCCCATGGATTCGGAGTAACCACCGCCAACAAGAATCAGGTGATACGTCTTGTCGCTCTTGGTGAAGGGTAGAAAAACACATTCTCCTTCGTTTCCAGTGATCAAGCCCGCGCGAATATAATTTGAAATTTGTCCCGCAAGTAACCAATCGAGTTTTCCCGCCAGCCCCGATAGTGGTCTTTCGTTCGCACAGACGACCGCAACTAATCCTGTGACTTCGCCGCTAAAAAGAGCGTGATCTCCATCTAAATCTAATGAATGGTTGAGGCTAGCTGCCATGCTAATAGTCTAACGTTCGCTATCCGGCGCGTCAAGATTAGGTAGAAATTGCCTGCTGCCCCAAAGCCGTCTTAATCGCGTCCAAGATTCCATTGATGAAAGCGGGAGATTCGGACGTGCCAAAACTCTTAGCTAGTTCAACAGCTTCGTTAATAATGACAGTCGGAGCCGTTTCGGGATGGTATTGCATCTCGCAAATAGACATGCGTAGAATGGAGCGATCCACGAAGCCTAGGCGGCTGATGCGCCAATTGGCCGAGTGTTTTTCTAAAAGCAGATCGAGTTCAGGCAATTTTAAAACCGTTCCGGTCACGAGTTGACTTGCAAATTCTCTCAAGCCATCGGGCACATCGAAATGCCTAAAGTGATCTTTGAGTTCATGTGTCAGTTCGTGAGCTGTGGGAGAAGTTGAGCCCTGTGCGGCAGCCACGTCATATCTATAAATAATTTGAAGCGCTACTTCGCGTGCGCGATGCCGGCTGTTCATTTGGGAGGCTCCGAATCTGGCGCTATAAAGGGAAACGACATATTGGCTGGATCCTCTGGGCTTGCGTGCGTGGGACCCTGAAGTTCCGCAACAAATTCTTGAACATCACGAAACTCTCGGTAAACCGAAGCAAAACGAACGTAAGCTACTTTGTCGAGCTTATTGAGCTCGTTCATCACCATCTGACCGATGGTTCTGCCAGGAACTTCTTTTAAGCCGTAACTTTGTAAACGCTTTTCGATGCGATCCACGAGCTCTTCGATCTTTTGCATCGCAATGGATCGCTTTTGGCAGGCTTTACTGATGCCTTCGACTACTTTTTGTCTGTCGTAGGGCTCTCGCCGTCCGTCTTTTTTAATCACGACTGGCATGACTTCTTCGACACGTTCGTAGGTGGTAAAACGTCCTTCACATCTTGGACATTCGCGGCGACGGCGGGTCATATCACCTTGCTGATTTAGCCGCGAATCGATCACTTTCGTGTCGAGAGTTGCACAAAACGGACATTTCATAGATCAATTCCTAGAGGAGTCTTTAACCGATTATCTGCGCTGCGGCAAATAAATCTGAGCAGGGATTAATGGCGCTTCCAGTCCGCATAAAGTGGAAAAAGTCGGCACAAGGCTTTAACCTCATGACGGACACGAGTAGCGACTTTGGAATCACCTTTACTTTCAATAACTTGGTGGATCCATTTCGCAATATGCTTCATCTCTGTGTGGCCAAAACCCCGGGTGGTTAAAGCAGGTACCCCTATGCGAATTCCGCTTGTCACAAAGGGGCTCCGCTTTTCATTGGGAACCGTATTTTTATTTACCGTAATTGCAGCCTGGTCCAGCCAGGTTTCGGCGTCTTTTCCGGTGACACTGCCGTCGCCCGTCATCGTGAGGTCGACCAACAGGAGATGGTTGTCCGTGCCATCCGTTACGAGTTTAACTCCTAAATTGATCAGGGCCTCTGCCAAGATTTTCGCGTTTTCGATCACTTGTTTTTGATAATGCACGAAATCAGGTTTCAATGCTTCGCCAAAGGCAACGGCTTTTGCAGCGATCACGTGCATCAGCGGGCCGCCTTGAATCCCCGGAAAGATCATCGAGTTTACTTTTTTTAAATTCTCTGTCGTGCACAAAATAAGCCCGCCCCGAGGTCCACGTAAAGTTTTGTGCGTGGTTGAAGTAGTGTAAGTCGCATGTGGAATAGGCGAGGGATGCAACCCTGCTGCAACGAGGCCCGCAATGTGTGCAATATCGACAACTAAGTGAGCCCCGTTATTTCGAGCAATCGTTCCTAGCGCTTCAAAATCGATGATTCTAGGATAAGCGCTTGCGCCCGCAACCAAAATTTTGGGTTTTTCTTTTTTTACAAGATCCTCGACCATCCCATAATCCAACCGGTGGGTTTCGGGATGCAATCCATAACTTGAAACTTTAAAAAATTTTCCGCTAAAATTTGCTGGGCTACCATGAGTGAGGTGACACCCGTGAGATAGACTCATACCCACGAGTGAGTCTCCTGGGGACATCAGAGCAAGATAGGCAGACATATTAGCTTGC
>CAYJBA010000244.1:0-4771 GCA_964367865.1 uncultured Bacteriovoracaceae bacterium
CTAGAACGGATAAATCCAAAAGAATAAAACCTGAAATCTCTTACTCTGGAACTGCCATGCGTTTCATCGCAACATCAATCGGAATCTTCTTCGGGCCTTCTGCTCCGCCCGTATCTTTGGTAGGATCGATTCCAATTTTTGCCAGATCGGCGTTTGAATCAGACTCCGCGGCGGGCCCAAGCGAAAGAATGTAATGAGCTAAGCCCCAGCGATCATCCGTGGGCATCGTTCCAAATGATGGCATTTTATTTAATCCGTTACTCAAGGTTTTAAACACCTGACTCGGTTTGCGACCATTTTTCCATCCTAATGCCGCTGTAAAATTTCTAGGCTTTGGATCAATAGCCGCCGATGCTGGTCCATCCCCCCTGCCATGCTCACCATGACAACTCGCGCATTGAGCTGCAAACAACGACTTACCGTGAACGGCCAGTGCAGGCGTCACAATCCAGGGTTTTTTAAATTTAGAGGCTCCCTGCTGAATTCCGGGATGTGGATTTTTCATGTCTTTTACGTACACATCACCACGAAAGAAAATATCGGTCGACGTGAGGATCATAAATATTGCCAAGAACAGAAAAGAGGTCGAAAAAATTACAGTATTTTCTAACTTGTCGTATTTCAAATTCATGAAAAACGCTGCAACCAGTGTTGCCTTTATGGTTGCTACGAACATGGCGATAAAGAAGTTAAATCGACCCAAATCAACGTGCGAAATCCAAACAGTCACTACCGTGAGAAAAATCAGAATCAATCCAATACCTAGGCCAATTGAATTCGGAAGTATATGATGATGACCTTTTTGATGTTTCATATTTATCCCTCTCTCATCCCACCAAGTAAAGAAGCGGAAAAAGGTAAATCCAAACCAAATCCACAAAATGCCAATAAAATCCAACGAGCTCCACTGGGGTGTAATAAGCCGGGCTAAAGTGACCCTTTTTCGTTTTGATCATAAGCCAGGTGATGAGTCCCATTCCGACGATGACGTGAATCCCGTGAAGTCCCGTCATCAAAAAATAAAGCGAGAAAAACAGTGGTGACTTGGGATGGGTCAATTCGTGATTAGCAAAATAAGCCCCCGGCAAAAGATGATGTTCAAATTTAGCGGAGTACTCGAAATACTTAACAACTAAAAAGGCTCCGGCGAGTACCAAAGTGGCGAATAGAAACATTGCAGAACGCCCGGGCTTACCTCTTTGAGCAGAAATCACCCCGAAAAGCATCGTTACGCTGCTTGTGATCAGCACGACGGTATTGAGAGCTCCCATCTTAACTGAAAGCATTTCGTGGGCCTTGTGAAACATTTCGGGATACATGGCCCGAAAAATTCCATAAGCAACGAAAAGCCCGCCGAACATGAGGACTTCAGTCACCATGAAGACCCACATCCCCTGCTTACCTGCCTCGAATTCCTCTTCAGCGCTATTAAAATGATGCGCGTGATGATGAACTGGTCCTGCGCTTACATGTGCCATTAAGATTTCCTTTCTCAAGTTCCCTGTGGAACTGCACCGTCTGGCCTATACTCATAGGGCCAGGTTTTAACGATCGGAGTTTTTCTAAAATTATCATGTGGGGGAGGCGAAGCCGTCTGCCACTCGAGCGTAGTTGCATCCCATGGATTATCACCAGCCTTCTTGCCGAACTTAGCACCAGCCCAAAGGTAAAATGCAGAGATCAAAAACCCGAGGCCGATCATCCACGATCCAATCGTCGAAACTTGGTTCCACATTGTATATTCAGGAATGTAAGTCCAATAACGTCTAGGCATCCCCTGCGCTCCCAAAATGAACTGCGGAAAAAAAGTGACGTTAAATCCGATAATGACCAAAAGCCAAGAGATCAGTGCAGCCTTTTCTGAATACATCCGGCCCGTCATCTTCGGAAACCAGTGGTGGATCCCAGCCATGAGACCCATGAGCGTGCCCCCCACCATCACATAATGAAAATGAGCCACGATAAAATAGGTATCGGTTAAGTGTACGTCTATCGCTAGCGTGGCACAAAATACGCCAGTTAACCCCCCAATGGTAAAGAGTTCCATAAACCCAAAGGCATAAAGCATGGGAGCGTTAAATCGTATCGAACCTTTATACATGGTGAGGACCCAGCTAAAAACCTTAACCCCAGTAGGAACTGCGACGAACATCGTGAGAAGCGAAAACAAAAAATTCGCAAACTCTGACTGACCGCTGACAAAAAGGTGATGTGCCCAAACAATAAAGGCGATCAGCGCGATTCCAAAAGACGAGTAAGCAATCGCTTTGTAGCCAAAGATCGGCTTTCTAGAAAATACCGGAATGACTTCTGAGATCACGCCCATTGCCGGTAAAATCATGATGTACACGGCTGGATGAGAGTAGAACCAAAAGAAATGCTGAAATAGTACCGGGTCGCCGCCTAATGCTGGATCGAAAATCCCAATGTGCAGCACGCGCTCCATAATTAATAACAAAAGAGTAATGGCCAGAACCGGAGTTGCGAGCACTTGAATAATGCTCGTGGCATAAAGCGCCCAGCAAAAAAGAGGCAACCGTGACCAAGTCAGGCCGGGTGCCCGAAGTTTATGTATAGTTACAATAAAGTTTAATCCAGTGAGAATAGACGAAAAACCGGCGATAAATGCTCCAGTCAAAACTGCGATTACTCCGCCGCTGGTTCGGATTGAGTAGGGCGTATAAAAGGTCCAACCCGTATCCACCCCACCGAAATAAAGAGAGGCAATTGCGAAAAATGCACCGATCATGAAAATGTAATAAGAAAAAAGATTGAGTTTTGGAAATGCAACGTCCTTTGCGCCTAACATCATAGGCAGAATAAAATTTCCTAGCGCTGCAGGAATCCCAGGAATAATCACGAGAAACACCATGATGGCGCCGTGGTAAGTAAACGCCTTATTAAACGTGTTTGCATCCATGATATGTTTGCCGAAATGCGATAACTCATACCGCAGAGCCAAAGCAAAAAGTCCGCCAACAAAGAAAAATGTCAGTACGGAAAAAAGATACATCAGCCCGATGCGTTTATGATCCAAGGTTGTCATCCAGGACCAAATCCCACTTTCGTGATTTAAATAATTGTCACCTTTAGCGTGAGCCATCTTAATCTCTCCTCACTTCAAACTTCTAATATAGGCAATGAGCGCCGTAATTTCTTGTTCTGTCAAAATTCCCTTAAATGGAGGCATCGTCGGGGCGAATCCTTTGACCACCTTTGCAGTTGGATTTTCAATGGACTCTTTCATGTAGTTATCATCAGCAAGGGCAGTGCTTCCGTCCGCAAGATCCACTTTCGAACCATACACCCCCTGGAGCGTAGGACCAATGAGCTTGCTTCCGTCTGCCGAATGGCAAGCCACGCATCCTTTGGTCGCGAAATAGCCTTTGCCTTTTTCGACCATTCCGCCGCCTGAGTTCTTACCGCTCTTTTTCTTGCCGCCATCCGAGGCTGACTGACCTGAGTCCGCAATTTCTTTTCCTTTGAGCCAGTCTTTCCACTGAGGTTCTGTGAGTACGTTGACCTTTCCTAACATTCCAGAATGGGAGGTTCCGCAATACTCGGCGCAAAAGATATTGTGTTTTCCAGGTACTTTAGCTTCAAACCAAACACTGGTGTACATTCCAGGAACGACGTCTTGTTTGACCCGAAACGAAGGGACGAAAAAACTATGGAGGACGTCCTCCGAGGTCATAATAAATTTTACGGGTTTGTTCAGCGGAACATAAACATCGCCAACAGTTACTTTTCCATTTTCATAGAGAAACTGCCAAAGCCATTGTTTTGCGATCACACGGATTTCGTACGAATCGGCAGGGGCGGTAACCATATTTCGATAAACTTTGTATCCCCAGAAAAAAATCACCATCAAAAGAATGGTCGGGACCACCACAAAAACGCCTTCTAATGCGTGACTACCCGTAAGGTATTTCGTCTTGGTTCCTACCTTACTGTGGCGGTACTTAACGGCAAAGACGATCATCGCGCCTACGACGAGTACAAAGAAAAAAGCACTGAGCCAAAAAAGAAACCAATAAAGCATATCCCACTGTGCCGCGACATCCGAACCTTGAATGGGCAAGGTCCCGGCAAATAAGTTATTCTGCATGAGAATCAAACTCCCTTCGTCGCTGTCTGTTCCAGTAAATTGCTAAAAATCCACCAAAAAAGAAAACCGTACCTGCGCTGCCGGCCTGAATGAGCCTGGTCGAATAAACCGCGTATTTACGAGTCAATGGATTGTACGTGTAACAAAAAAGTAAAAGTCGATCGATCACATTTCCAATTTTTCCACTCGAAGCCTCTAAAAGCGCTAAACGCACATCTTTGGGCGAATACGAAACTCCGTAGAGATACCGCGAAATTTTTCCTTCGGGTGTGAGCGCAAAAATGGCTGATCCGTGCGCAAACTGTTTCTCTTTAGGATCATATTTAAATCCAAAGCCGATTTGATCCGCCAGGCGTTTGATTTGATCTTCGCTTCCAGTCAAAAAATGCCAGCCCCCTGCTACTTCGGGCTTACCTAAATTTTCGATGTAGGTTGTTTTCTTTGTGGCCGCTAGCTTTGAACTCTCGCGAGGATTGATGCTAACGGTAAGGAGTTCAAACTGATTTCCAGGCGTCCAATCCATCCCATGAAGCGCAGCGACCAGGCCATTTAATACAAAGGTACAAAGTCCCGGGCACTCATAGTAAACCAGCGAAAGGAGCACCGGTTTTCCGGATTTAAAGTAATTCGATAACAAAACGTATTTTCCCTGCTCATCTCGAA
>CAYJBA010000245.1:0-4755 GCA_964367865.1 uncultured Bacteriovoracaceae bacterium
CACGACGCTCTTCCGATCTAACTGTGGCGACGAACGCCACCGCGATACCTTCGCCGATTTTAGAGGGATCATTGAGCATGGACATAACCTGAATGAGCCCCAAGACGGCTCCGATAATTCCAATCGTTGGCGAAAATCCGCCTGCACCTTCGAACACTTTTCCGGCTGCCTCTTCTTCTTCGAATGCGAGATAAATTTCGGTATCAATGATTTCTTTTACGGTATTGGGCTCAAAGCCGTCGATGACATATTTAATTGATTTCTTAAAGAGTGGATTTTGAATGGATTCCCGTTGACCTTCTACGGCGAGGACGCCCTCTTTACGGGCAATCGTCGCAATTCGAATAATCTCGTCAATCGTAGGTCTCACGTCGAGGTCTACATTTTTATAAATCGTTCCGAAAGAGGAGAAAGCCTTTTTGATATCCTGGGGTGGAAATGCAACTAGCATTGCTCCTGCGGTCCCTCCAACCACGATAATGGCCGCAGTACTGATCATGAGTTGGTGCATTTGGCCGCCCTCTAGGAGCTGACCTCCCACTACCGCGCCGATTCCTAGGATTGTTCCGATAATAGAAGCTAAATCCATGACACCGCCCTTTTTGAATTAATCCAAATGTTTTTCATGGTGATGTTCCAACTTCGTCGATTTCTGACCCAGGTGGCTCTTGAAATACTCGCTTGCGGTACTTCACCGTGGCTCGAACGATATCGTCCACGTTTTCACGAACCATAATTTTTTCGCCCGTAGTCAATGTGATGATCGTATCTGGAGTGGATTCGATGTACTTGATAAGATCGCAATTGAGAACGAATTCCTTTCCATTTAATCGACTCACTCGAATCATTATTCAGTTCCCAATCCTTGGGTTGTTCTCATATTGCGGCTGTACACTTTTAGTGTAACCTCAATAGGATAGGAGTCAAATGGCAGGCCACTCTACCCCACTTGGTTTTTCAGAACCTGCTCCCCAGATTAGAGGCGCTGGAACTTTAAATTCTGTGGCTCCTCCATTAGTCAAAATATTGACTTGGATTGTGGACCTGTCCCTTGGCCTCATCGCCTTTTCTATTTCGTTTTGGTTTTTTTGGTTTTCGCCCAAATTCGTTCTTTTGCTTCTAACAGCCTGGGTACTGATTTCCATTGCAATACGATTTACGTTTATTTTGCTTTTTGGAGCATCCTTGGGCGAATCCCTCTGGAACCTGCGCAGACGAAAAATTGCCACATCAGAAGAAACAGGGATTTTCTGGAGTGGTAAAATAGACTCGCACACTCCGAAAATAGCGACCGGGGTGCTGATGTTTGTTGCACTCCTCTTTGTACAGTTTACTTTTTTAAGACATCCACTCTGGATGAGAGCCACGGAAATTTCAATTCCCACTTTTCTTCCTCAGTCGGAGGACTCCTTTAAGTTTGCGCCCTTTTTCTTTGCATTGGGTGCCTGGCCCACTCGTTTTAACGAAAAGCCCATATTTTATTCTATTCCCTATGAAAAAGGCCCTCCCCAACAATTTATCGGACACGTCGTAGCCAGATGGGATATGCCATAGACCTACGTTACCTTTGAAGGACCTAAATCTCCTGCCCTTCTGAAGCCCGAAAATCGAAATGCGGCTCAGCTAAAAAAGTGTCTTACCCGATGGTTCCCGGGGCCTAGTTGTTTTAAAGTTCGAAAAGAATCTTTAAATCGACACATCGAAGAAATGAGTAATTCGGTTTCATCGGCCCGATTTAAAGTAAGGTGGCTTACCATACCTAACCCAGCCCTACGCCCTGATGAGCTGATTCAAGGAGTATGGATCGAGGCGATGGGCGAGCGCATAACAGAAATTCGTTTTATTTTAGTAACGGAAGGCGGAACCCATCAGGCGATATCACTCCATCTACCGACAGGCGCAACAGGACTTAGCGCGCGAAAACTTTTTATCCAGTCCTTAGGCAGCCAACGGGTGTCAGACCAGTTAGGTCATGGAAAATCATGGGCAGACCAGCAGCTTCAAAGCGTTGATATTCGGGCCATTGAAAAGCTCCCTGCGGCGGATGCGATGAAACAAATTGCTGTAATTCAAATGCTCCTGGTTTCGAAAGCGACTGTCGATCCAGCTTCTTTTGACACTTTTTTTCACCTGGGAGGTACTGCGGCACTCATGAAAAAACTGACTCTCAAAACCCCAACTGAGGACGCCGCTGCCGTTGCTAAGAACATGATTGAAATCGCGCATCGCTACGCGGGAGACATTCGTCCCGACGATCCGAGGATGGTCCAGTTGCGAAATCTTTGGTTGGAATCAAAAAAGAATTGAAAAGATCAGACAGCTGGGATCGGGCAGCAGGCCCCGTTTACTCGTCTGTCAGATTGCCTGAGAAGTTAAGTACTTACAAAAGGCAAAAACTGGCACAAATCGAATATCTGTTTTTCACTGTCATTAAACTGACGTTTTTTCCCCTTAAAAAATAGGTGTGTCTCACCTGGCTTAAAACCCGGAATTTATCCTTTATAGTGCGCTGTCATTTTTTTTGACACAAACACCGATAAGGGTGTTGGGGAGAAAGGCTTTTTTCAATCATGCGATTAAGAATATTCGTCGGAACATTAGTCAGTTTAGACGCTCTAAAAAGCACGGCAATTGCAACACTTTACTCCTTGGGGGATAGGAACGTGTGGAAATCATTTCGTTTTAGTAACATTTTTTCGTTGCTCGCAGTTGTAAATTTGATCCTGTTCTCAGGCTGTTTACCTAGCTCGACAACCTCGCCGATCACTTCACCGTCGCAGGCTGCAACTCTTGCCCAGCAAGCTGCGATCAATACGTTAGGACCCGCGCCGGGGCCGCGTGCAGCGAAATTTATTTTTAAACAGACCTCGCCATCGGGAAGCTTCGACGCCCCAAGCGTCGGGGGAACCGTGGCTGGCCCCGGAACCGGACATCCCGCAACACGCGTATTTAACTCAGACGGTAGTCTCCTTGCGAGTGGTACCACTAGTTCCAGCTGGCCGAAATGGATCACCTCTTTTGAAATTGGAATCAGCGGTGCGAACAATCTATCAGCATTAAACCCCGATTGTGCCAGATTTGCCGGAGCCGGTGAGAGCGCATCTCAATGTCGTTTTGATGGAAGATCCTCAGGTGGCGTTCTCACGCCTTGCGGTGCGAGCGCCGGACTTTTTCGTGTCAGCGAGTACGACTGTTTGCAAACCACTCCTACTGACGGAAATGGCGGTCCCAGCGATGGGATTTACATTCGGGCCACTTTTAGTCGCGATAGCTCGGTATTAGGCACAGCCGAAAATATACTTGCGGTCATCGAATATGCAGCGAGCGCACTTAATCCTGCGCCTCAAAGCCCAGTCAGCTGCTTTTCGGGCGGTGTTCTTACTCCGGAGGCATGTGCAGACATGGCTTGGAAAATTTATTTAAAACACAATGCCACTGAAATCGTTCAGCCGTTTTTACTTTTAGTACCCCCAACTTTCGCTGCAGTGAACACGACTGCCAATACTGGAGGAAGTGGAGTTTCTACGAGGCAATTTTATATTCCACTGGCGGCAGATGGAGCCCTAACTGTGTTTCAGTTGAGCAGGATCAAGGCGCTTACTCCTACCCCTGCGTTTAACACCATTTGCAGCAACGGCGTTTTACCGGCTAATTCGGCTCTTTGTGTAGGAATGATTTTTTACTCAGTAACCTTTTATCGAATTTAAGGGGTTCATTTTGCTGACTTCAGTGTGGAGCAACAAATTGCATTTACTCAGTTGGAGCGTGGCCGTCGCTCTGAGTGGAGTTCTTTTTTCTTGTGCTGCCGACCCACGCAAAACCTATAGCACCTCAAATTCAACTCAAAGTGCTATAGAAAAGCAAAATGCGCTAGCAGCATCCCTGTCAGGAGTAAAATTTAGTTTTCACCACTCTGATTTTTATTCGCTAGGCGCACCTAAAACTGAAACCAGTTGCGCAGGCGATGCAAAAACCTATTACGACCCGCTTGTGACTGGATCAAGTCCAGTTGGGGCCAGTCGATTAACAACCGATATTCTGGATTCGTCATCGACGATTCGACCCGCTTTTATTAAAAACATTTCAGTAGATCTGACAGACGCAAATTCGACCGTTTCTGGTAACCTCGCGTCTTCCTGCTCTCTGAGCTCTGGCCCTAGCTCATCGCCGGTGTCAACCTGCGCTACTTTTGATTACGGTGCCATCGGTGGAATCCCAACTACGATGGGCGGGACACTTCTTTTGATTGGTGGAATTCAGGGCTACAACTACGCCGGGCGCCTCCCCGCCGCACTTCAAACTACATTTCCGTTTCAAAGTGTGACCAGCACTTGTGGTCCCGTTTTACCTTTTACTCAAATTACGGCTCCAGTGGGATACAACAGTTGTGCCACGACGGCCTATGCAGTAGCCGTAGATACTCTTCCGGCCAGTACGGCGACCAATCCCCCTAATCCGCTTGCTCCGGGACTGGTTTCAGCCACAGAAGCCATTTCGAGCTTCGTCAATCTTGTTTCGACAACTTATACGGGGCCCGCCGGATTATCGGGAGCGTCTGCCTCTTACAATGCCGAATTACAAAAGGCTGCGATTTTTGGCGGCACTTCTCCACTCGCTGGAACAGGCGCTTACGGACCAGGTGTAGATCTCTTTGATACTTGGATTTTAGCCCTCAAAACTCAAGCCTGGAGCAAGTTTAATAACAATGTTTTTGGCGATGCAGCTCAAATGATCATGAGAGATATTAATTTGCCA
>CAYJBA010000246.1:0-4739 GCA_964367865.1 uncultured Bacteriovoracaceae bacterium
TGATAGCGATAGTAATGGAAACGCATTAAATCCAGTTCAAGCGATCGCGTACGCAGGTTCTAAAGGGAGCCGAGTGATCACTCCAGTTGGAACCTCTTCGAGCTCCTCGGGCGGAAACTCAACAGCTTATCGTGTGTATGGTGCACTTAAGCCGCTCCAGATTTCGAGCTTCAATTCGCTCAATAATGCATTAACTCCTCAAGGCGCATTTTCGACGCTCAACGGTCCCTCGCTGGTAAGCCTCTATTCGTCGATTCTTGGATTGAGTCAGTCTCAAATGGCCAAGATCAATGGAATGAGCGGGTCTGACCAGCTCAGCACGCTTTCACAATGCGGAATGATGAGTAACCGTGACAACACGGCACCTCCCGCAGGCACAGACCCCAGACTTGATCCTGATTTTCAGGCAGTCTACGGTTTGACTGCTGGATCAAGCGCGAGCAGTTCAGATACCATTCGTGCAACGGTGGTTGCGAGTGTTCTTTCGGGATTATCAGGTCCGGGCGTAATTCAAATCGGAGGCTGCGATTACCATGACAATGGTCAAGCCAGCACCGATGCTAAGGACTTAGAAATTGGGCGTGAAATTGGCCGTGCAGCAGAAGCCGCATTTAGAAAAGGCCAAGTGCTCATGATTCAGGTCACCACCGATGGAGGAATTTCATCGGGTGGCGCTCGCGACTATAGCAGTGACAATAACCAAATCGGAGGCGGGATTTTGACCTTGGTTGTAAATCCTCCTTCGGCTGGAAAAAGCATTCAGCAAATCGCCGTTCAAAAAGGCTTTTTTACCTCTGCGCAGGTGGCTACAACCTCTACAAAATGGGGAAACGCAAACGGAAACGCGGGATCAACAGCCGCTGCTATGGGCCTAGCTCAATGGATCGCATTGGCTTCAAAAGTGGATCCAAGAGTGTTCAACGCTGCACTTTTCGCGCAGGTAAACGCTACAGCGGGGCCTGCGGTAAATGCTGCCCTGACCTTTGATGAGTCCTTGTTTTTCGTTTAGTAAAAATTGAGATATCCCTGGCGGCAATAGCGCTGCCAGGGATGTTTTAATAGATCCAGTTGACGTTTACTGGGGGATCTAAGTTATGAGGCAAAGAAAAGTAGTCCGCACCAAGGTCCATGTTGCACTCCTAGCGCTTACGTCTATGGCATTAAGCTCTTGCCTAATGACCGGTAAATCCTCAAAGGATTTAGCACAATTTGCAACTGTCGGCGGCGCAGATTCAGCTCGATTAGAGGCTTTTCGCGGGACTGTTTACTCCATGACTAAACCAGGCTGCGCATCTTGTCACTCCTCACAGGGACAGAGAGTGACTTCATTTCATGGAGATAACGACATTAGCGTCGCTTACGACGCCGCAAAACAACGCTCAGATTTTAACAACCCAAGCGCAAGTTTGATGGTGGTGAAAATGAACGGGCACTGCGGTGTAGACTGCGGCGCTGACAAAGCTTCACTCATGGCTCAAAATATAGACCAGTGGAGGATTGCCGAGTCCATAATCGTAGACGTGCCGCCTCCTGGTGGCGGTGGTGGACCCCCCCCTCCTCCTTCTGGAATTACGTTTCCAATTGCTTCACTTCCTATAGCCATGCCGAGTCCACTTCCGATCAGCACCGGTTCTGCTGATGCCAACTTTGCAACTATGCGCATACCGCTCAACTCTGTTGTTCCTGCAAATCCAGACTTAGCTGGAGTGTTTCTCGAATTCCAAATTCAGTTGTTTAATGCGCCAACGACGACCGTTCCTGGAACCTATCGCATTCGTAAACCCAGGCTGGCCACTCCGACCAACGCGATTCGCATGCAGGGAATTAGATTTTTGATCAATGATGTTTATTTGCAACAAGACAATGACTACGAAGGAATAGATCTCGTCATTGCACCGGGAAATACGGCGTTGGTTCCCCTTCCGTTTCCGATTCTTTCGACGGACAATATGCTGGCCATTCAACGGCCGTTTCCAGCTGTCAGTACACTCCCAGACAAAGTCATTGTGCAGTTTCAAAGACTCGAAAGATCCACGGTTCCTAATTGCAAAAACCTAGCTGGCTTTACAGCCTCGGTAAGAACTGTAATGAACGCTCGCTGTACGGGCTGCCATGCCAATACAGCTAATAATGGGTTTAGGCGCTTTAGCATGGTCGTTGCGGATACGGATGCCGTAGTGTGTCAACGCTCTCTGCAGCGCGCGGACGTCAATGTGCCTGCCTCATCTCCTCTCGTTTTAAATCCTCAACAGGGTAAAAACGGGCATACGGTGGTGCAAACATTTACGGCTGCAGAGGCTCAGGCCTTTTTAAATTGGATCGCCTCCGAAAAATAGAGGTTGCGAACTCCCCCCGAGAGCTGAGAAAATCCCATTATGGGCAAACTCATTGGAAGCTTTCTCGTAGAAAAAGGCCTTATTTCGGAAGAGCAAATTCCGCTCATTTTAAAATTTGCCGAAGACCATCAGCTCCGTTTTGGTGAAGCAGCGGCAGAACTAAAACTTTTTCCAATCGAAAAACTCATTGCGCTTTTCGGTCCCAACTACAAACACGATTTTTTTAATATCGACTCCCATTATTTTCCGGTCGCAACGAAAGACGCCATCCCGGTAGATGTCGCCTTAAAAAGCGGTGCCCTCTAACTTTGATTTAAGACGGAATTTAAATTTTTTAAAAAAAAGAAAGTTCTCAACGTGGGCCTACTCAACCCCTCTAACCCTCAAAATCTGTCGCATGTGATTCAGGCGGCGCAGGCCAAGTTAGGGGCCGACGCCTTTGATCAGACAAAAGTTTTTTTGATTTTAGCGGATCAATTTTTAGACGTTTTACACAACGTTTATGGGATGGACGTAAAGCAAATTCGTTCTTTAAATCAACAGAATCTCAATGAAACTCTTGCGATGTATCTGGAGAGTTTTTCAAAACCTGTTTCAACTCATTAAATTTAGCGTTTTCAGGCTGTAGCTAGTTTCTCGCCTTCTTCTGGGGGCGGGGCTTTTCCAGCTTCGGGATCAATGATCTCGATAAATCCGCATTCTTTTTGCGGGCATTTATGCATCAGGCCCGCGCGCTTCGTGATCTTTTCAGTCAGCATCGGAAATTTGCATTGAGGACAGGGTTTTGCAATGGGCTTATCCCACGTGGCAAAACTACATTTGGGCCAGGTAATGCAGCTATAAAATACGCGGCGAAAGCGGGATTGGCGCTGAGCCATTTCGCCTTCATGGCAAAGCGGACATTGAATTCCAATACCAATGGCTTGAGTAAATTTGCAATTAGGATAATCGCTGCAAGCCAGAAATTTTCCAAATTTTCCACTCTTAACAACCATGGGCTGAGAGCACTTCTGGCATTTTTTATCGGTATACTCTTTTGGAACGATAATGATTTTGCCTTGTTCGTCTTTTTTAAAATCCTGAGTATTTTTACATTCTGGATAATTGGAACAAGCGAGAAACGACCCCAACTTACCCCATTTAATGACCATGGTGCTACTGCACTTTTCGCATTTAACGTCAGTTGGGACTTCCTGTCGTTTGACGTTTTTCATCTGCTCTTTTGCGACTTCAAGGGTTTTGTTAAAGGGTTTCCAGAAAGCGCCCATTACTTTTTTCCACTCAATTTTGCCCTCTTCGATGTCGTCCAGCTGGGTTTCCATTCCGGCCGTAAATTCAGTGTTCAAAATATTTGGAAAAGATTGAACCAAAAGTTCAGTCACCACTGTGCCCAGTTCGCTTGGGTAGTAACGATTTTCACGTTTTTCTACATATTCGCGGTCCTGAAGATTCGACAAGATCGTGGCATAGGTCGAGGGTCTGCCGATCCCTTTTTCTTCGAGATCCCGAATCAGAGACGCATCCGAATAACGCGGCGGGGGTTGAGTAAAGTGCTGCGAAGGATCGATCTGCTTAGAATTGACTAAATCGCCTTCTTTAATTGCGGGGAGTTTAAGAGCCCGCTCCGAATCATCTGCTTTATCATCATCCTCATCATTATATACCGCTGTAAACCCAGCAAACTTGATGACAGATCCCGTCGCGCGAAACTGGTGTTCACGTCCTGACTTATCTTTCGTAACAATATCCACTGCAGTCAAATCGTAAACGGCTGATGACATCTGAGAGGCGACAAAGCGATTCCAAATCAGCTGATAGAGCCTAAATTCGTCTTTTTCTAAAAATCCTTGAACTTTGGCCGGAGTAAATTCGAGCGAGGTAGGCCGAATTGCTTCGTGGGCATCCTGTGCGCTTTTCTTAGATTTATAAACAATGGGTTCGGACGGAAGATAATCTTTTCCGTACTCCGTTGAGATAAATTCGCGCAATGACTGAAGGGCCGCGGGTTCAATTCGCACTGAGTCCGTACGCATATAGGTAATCAAGCCGTGGGTCCCTAAATCTCCTAAGTCTTTACCTTCGTACAGGTGTTGCGCGATCGTCATTGTTTTCTTGGCGCTAAATCCAAGTTTTCTGGCACCATCCTGCTGCAATCTGCTTGTGATGAAAGGAGCGGTAGGTTTTCTAGATCTCTCTTTTTGCTCAATGGAACTAATATTCCATTTTGCACCCTTAACCGCAGTTAAAAACTCATCTACGGATTTGCGATCATTCAGAACGGGATCTTTTCCGTTTACCTTAAAATATCTTGCCTTAAAATCGATCCCGTCTTTGCTAAAAATGCCTTCGATGTTCCAATACTCTTCGGGCTTAAACGCTTTAACTTCAGCTTCACGCTCCACG
>CAYJBA010000247.1:0-4720 GCA_964367865.1 uncultured Bacteriovoracaceae bacterium
TAGTAATCAAAATGTCGCCCAATTGAACGTCATCCGTTCGAAGTGTATAGCGCAAAACGCAAATTTCGTCGGTAAGTCCCTCAACAATTCCGCGAGCCCGTGAGCGTTCTACTATGGCATCCACCGCGGAGAGCATGTCGAGGACGGTAACGATGTCGGCGGAATTTCTTGTCGTTCGCAAAATTCTTCCGACTGTTCCTTCGTTCGTAATCACGGCCATGTCTTTTCTAATGCCCGCGTTCTCGCCGCGATTGATTCGAATCGTCCTAAATTCGGTAGAAACATCCTTTGCAATGACACGAGCGACGACAGTCTTAAGATTAAATTTTTCCTGAAACTGTAGCAGCCTTCTGAGCCTAATATTCTCTTGCTCCGTTTCTTTGAGATTAGAAATAATATTGAGAAGTTTTCGATTTTCGTCGAGCAACGTTACGTTCTCATCACGAGTTCCGAGCAGATAAATATAATTTTGAAACCCCATGACTAAATGATCCAGAGTCCAACTAATGATTCCCTGAATGGGAGCGGTTATCGCTATGACAATCTGGTCGTGAATCTTAAAATCACGCGGTGCGCGAGTAGAAGTATCGATTGCGATTACGGGAATCAGAAGAAAAAGAAAAAGAGTGATGTAAAATCTGTATTCTTTCAGGTATTTAATCATGGATGATTCGGATTCTCCGACGGTAATATCCTATCGGCCCATGAGGATGTTTGCAATGGGAAGAACGGGCATTCGAATAATTGGAGTTTAAAGTTTAATTCCGCGAAAGAAGAGGGTTGAGATGCTGAGTTTAAGAGGGATACGCGAAAAATTCGGAGCACCGGTCATAGGTACGATTATCGGTTTGATCGCCTGTGTTTTTGTTTTCTACGGTGTCTTTAATCCCAGATCAACTCGGGGCTTACATTCTGGCTCTGTAGCGGGAACGGTCAATGGAGAAGCTATCACCATGCGGGAGTTCAGAAATGAACTTAATCAACGCATCGAGTATTTTAAGAACGCCATGGGCAAAGCCATGACTGAAGACCAGCTTAAGAATTTTGGAGTGTATCATTCGGTTTTTGATCAACTCGTTGCACGAAAGCTCATGGTGCAAGAAGCGACGCGTCAAAGCCGAGTTCCTTCAGAGGAAGAAGTAAAATCTAGAATTCAACAGATTCAGGCTTTTCAGAAGTCCGGACAGTTTGATTTTTTAACCTATAAACGAGTTTTAGAAGCAAATCAGATGTCCCCTGGAGCATTTGAAAAAATGATGAGAGAAGATCTCGCTGCTCAGAAGTGGCAGAATTTCTTTAAAGATCGCGTAAAAGTAACTGAAGATGAGCTCAAAAAGCATTTTTTAATTTCTGGCGATAAGAGAAACGTGAAATATGTACTCCTCACTGCGGAAGCCGGAAAAAAAGCAGTAGTTACAACTCCCGACGAAGTGAAAAAATTTTTGGCGGACCAGGGAAAAGTAAATATCGCGAAAGCCCAGTATGAAGCGAAAAAAGAAACCGAATATAAGGGTAAAAATTTTGATGACCTAAAGGAGACGTTAGCCAAGTCGATTATTTCTGGCGAAAAATTTGATGAGATTCGCAAGGCCAATGAAAAGATCGCGGAGCAGATTCTGCCCCTCCTTAAAGCTGAGAAATCGGCAGACGCCAAGGTCAATGCGATTTTAAAGCCCTATGATGTCGAAGTGAAAACGACAGGAATGGTTTCTCGCATGCAGACTAATCTTCCTGGAATCGGTGAGGCGAGAGATTTAACCGCAGACTTGTTTAAGAAAAATTCTCCCATTGATCCTGCTCAGGGCGGACGTGCTAAGAAATATCAATCGGCGGGATGGCTACTGGTTGCGATTGTAAATGAATCCCAAAAACCCGATTTAGCTTTGTTTTCAAAAGAGCAGCCGAAGCTTTTAGAAGAGTCTCTTGAAGCTAAAGAGCGAGCCCTTTTCTCAGGGTGGATGAAACAATTACGAGAAAAAGCTTCGATTGATACAAATCCAGACGTTGTCGGGGGTGGGACGCCGACGGATTCGGACGGCTAAGACTCGGGCAAGCGGGCATACGGGCAGGCCGGAGCCGGCATCTGGATCGAGGTCAGGTTCAGGTAAATCTGCTCAGCTTGTAGAGGCAAGCACCGAGAAAGATCGAATGAAATTTTATCGAATTGCATTAGGTTCTTTGAGAGAGGTGCAAGCGATTATTAGTCTAGAACAGGTTCGTGAACTCGAAATGAGAGCTGATAGTCTTGGAGCGTCGCCATATAAACTTACACATTCTTAAGGAGTTTTTGATGCCAGCTACAGGGCCGGATGCCGTGCTGCCCGTTGCCAGGTTTTTAAAACTGCGGGCCCGAAATCCACTGCGTAAGTAATCCACCGCCCACTCCGACAACAACTCCGAGCACGATTCCCAGAACCATTGAAATAACCAAACTGAGTTTATCGAGTAGCATCTTCATACGGGCCTCCGCGCTTTCGCAAAAGGGTCTTATCAAGTCTGACTTAATTAATCAACTATTTTTATTTGATTCGATATATTGAATTAGAGTCTGAACGAATAGGGGCCTTTGCTCAAACGGCAGGCCGTGTCCAACTCCTTTAAATTCCATAAACGAAACGCGTTCTAACCCCTTGAAATGCTTTTGTTCAACGATGAACTCTTCGTGACTCCAGACCAAACTATTTTCGCCTCGTAATACTAAAACCGGCATTCCGCCTTGGGCGAGATCTATGATCCAAGTTCTTACCGAACTATCTCGGGCCGCTTCGATGGTCTTAATCAATGCCGCTCGATCAAACGGAAATCCTTGGCGCTGGTTTGGAAGTTCAATAGATACTGCCATCATATATTGAGCGATGGCAGGGTCAGGACTATGATCACTGATAAACTCTCGAGCCTCGCTGCGAGACGCGAAACTCTCGGGCAGTTTGCGTATAAATTGTGCGAGATCTTCGCCCAACCCGCCCCCGGCCACGCCCGAAAATCCTAAATCAATCAAAATTAGCCCTTTAAACCACTCGGGTTTTAAATGGGCTGCGGCGCAAGCGGTTCTCACTCCCATTGAGTGTCCAACGGCCCAGGTCGGATAGAATTGAGTCGCAGTGAGAGTTTCAATGATATCCCGGCCGTAATCCAGGGGTCGATAATCGGGATTTTCTCGTGCACCCGGAGTGAGCAGAAGCTGACTTCGGCCATGCCCGCGCTGATCAGGGGCCATGATTTGGTAGCGATCTTCGAGGCCGGCGGCGATAGGTCGCCAAAGTGCGCCGGTTCCGCCCATTCCATGTAATAATAGGATTTTTTCGCGGGATGAGTCGGTATTTGCCCCTGTTGGCCATGATTGAAAGGCTAGTTGCATAGTTTTTTATTATATCGAT
This sequence comes from uncultured Bacteriovoracaceae bacterium, assembly GCA_964367865.1. GTDB lineage: Bacteria > Bdellovibrionota > UBA1018 > UBA1018 > UBA1018 > CAYJBA01. The sequence goes on from CAYJBA010000247.1 coordinate 3,378, forward strand.
ATTGTTTCATTGTTGAACATTAGGGTTGAAGTCTTGCCCCTCTTTGACTAGCATGCGCATCCCTATGCGTCTGAAACGCAAAAGCCAAAAAAACTCTGCTGAAAAGCCGTCTCCGAAGGCTGCTCACAAGAGTCCAAAGAAACACAGTTCGACGCTTCGGACAAGTGTTGAAAGCTGGTTGCAGCTCGCGCAATTGCGTTGCGAGAAATGTGAATTAAAAGAAGCCCAAGTCGCCTATGGAATGGGTCTAGAAATTGCGCGCAAGCGATCCGATCTGCGTGGAATGATGGAAGCGCTTTCAGGACTTCTGCGTTTAGCGGGTGAGGCGCAAGAGAGCGAAGCGGTAGACAAGTTGGCTGCCGAGTTAGATCGGCTCATGACTCGCCATCCTACCCAGGTTCCCCCCATGGCATGGTATTGCAAAGCAACGATTGCTCGTCATTACAATGAACCGAAAATGGCGCAGCGGTATTTGCGAAAATATCTGGCGTCGCTCGCCGAGGAGCCCACGCCTGAAAATCCAGCTGAAAAAAGGGTGCGGGATGAGGCCGTGGCGAAGGGTTACGCGCTCCATGCGATTACACTCTGGCAAAGAGGACTGCCCAAGCGCTCCATTTTCTTGGCTGATATTCTTTTAAAACATTACGAACATGAAAAATTTAGGGGCATTAATGGAATGCTCTATCTCCTGCGCGGAAATATCGCCGAATGGCAGCGCGATTATCCAACCGCGCTTTCTTGGTACCAAAAAGCGCACGGTAGTTTTTTAGGCGAACATAATTGGTATTATCACCTTTATGTACTCTATGGTTACGCTCGCCTGGCCAGGCTTCAGCAAAATTATACTCAAGCCTACTGGTATTTGGACCTCTTGGACAAGGCCGCGTCTGGACCTGAGTTCGGATTACTCAGAAGAGAAATTTTGGCTGAGCGAACGCGCCTTCAGCAAGAAGCTGTTGATTTGCTCATCGACAGCCGCAAGTGTTTGGTAAAAACCCGCGACGGGGGCGCGATTTCGCTTCGTAAACAATATGTTCTTCTCGCTATTTTAGAGGCACTTTCTGTTGCGCACAATCGAATGGGCGAAGAAGGAGAACGCGGATTATCTAAGGCCGAAATTATTCAGCAGGTTTGGAAGGAAAATTATCTTCCGGTCGCCCATGACAATAAGCTCTATTACAATATCAACCGTTTAAGAAAGTTGATCGAGCCTGATGTAAGAAAACCGCAGTACTTGCTTAACTGGAAAGAGGGCTATCGCCTAGCACCGGGCCTTAGAGTTCAGCGCTTAGGGACAAGGGACCTCACTGGAGAGGATTGGAAGATCGGATGATTACTACTCA
>CAYJBA010000248.1:0-4714 GCA_964367865.1 uncultured Bacteriovoracaceae bacterium
CTAAGTGTTCGGCTTGTTCTGAAATCTGAACATCATAGGCTTGTTTGAGATTTTCTAACTGCTGGGACTGGTTTTCAGTCATACGTTGAACTTCGTCATAATGACGAGCTTGCAGATCCCTGATCTCGGATTCGTTTCTTCGTTCTAGTTGAGCACGGTGATTTCTAAGGCGAACCTCATCCGTAGCCGCAGATTTAATTTCGGAGTTCAATTCCCTAGGCATTCCTTAGCCTCTCCTGCCTCTGATTATGCCTCGGCGCACAGCGGCGTGACAAGTGGGTGATTTTGCCTAGTGGGTTGAATATCCAATTTGCGGGTGGTACTCTTAATATGATGCAAAAATCACAGCCTATTGAGATTAAGTTGGCGGGGCATAAAATTCGGTTCAAATCGGGGGATGCCGATCCCGAATTCGTCAGTCAAGTCGTCGAATTAGTTTCTTCGAAGATTAACGAAGCTGAGAGCCGCAGCAAAAAGGCCGCACCTCATTACGTCACACTTTTGGCGCTCATGGATCTTGCTGCGGAGTATCTCCAGGCTAAGAAGAAAACGACGGAATATAAAAAGCAGGTCACGGAAAAAACTCAAAAGCTTTCTCGGCTCATGGAAAGCGAACTGCGCTAAACCGACCATGGGATTTTCGCCCCAGAAAATTCGTGAACAGATCCATCGCAAACGAAAGAAGTTAAGTCGCTTTCAGGTAAAAAAAGATTCGAAGCAAGTTATCTTTAAATTTTTTCATGCTATCGAAATATCACCGTATTCGTTACGTGGAAAAAAAATTGCACTATTTCGGTCATTGCCTTGGGAGGTCGAGCTAGTCGCACTGGAGCGTGCACTCAAAAAACGAGGGGCAGAAATTTATTTTCCCCGTGTGACTCATCCCGGATCAGGAAAAATGGAGTTGATCAAATTTGATACTAAAGTTGGTCGTAAGTTCTGGGTCATAGGCCCTTATGGCATCGAACAGCCGCAACCCGGTTACCGCGCGACTCAACCTAGTCATTTGGACTTAATTTTCGTGCCTGGTGTCGCTTTTGGAACATCGGGCGAACGCATAGGAATGGGAGCCGGATATTACGATCGGATCTTAGCGCGGTCAAAAAAGGCTCTCAAAGTAGCATTTGCTTTTGATTTTCAAATTTTGCCCCAGATTCCTCAGAAGTCTTGGGATCAGAAGATAGACTGGATCATTTCTCCAAGCTATGAGATCAAGGGCGCCGGAGTTTTTAAGAAACTCCTTAGAAGGCTGGATTAAAGGATGAAGGTTTTGTATTTCGGGGACGTCTTTGCGCGTCCCGGGCGTGAAGCGGTCAAAATCGCTTTAGCCAAGTTGACCCCTATCCACAAACCCGATTTTTTCATTATCAATGGCGAGAATGCTGCCCACGGCAATGGGATACTTCCAGAAATGGCACAGGAGTTTTTTGATTGGGGAATCGACGTCATTACCACCGGCAATCATGCCTGGGATCAAAAGCAGATTATTCCATATATGGGAACGACCACACGAGTTCTTAGGCCTGCAAATTATCCGGACGACGCAAGGTTTCCTGCTCCCGGTCGGGGATCGACTGTGGTCGAATCTAAGGTTACCCCCGGATTAAAGCTTGGCGTAATTCAGGTAATGGGTCGGGTTTTTATGGATTCACTCGATTGTCCTTTTCGGGCGGCTGAGCACGAGGTTAACCGACTTGATGAACTCGGCGTGCAATGTATTTTAATCGATTTTCACGGCGAGGCGACTTCCGAAAAGCAAGCATTTGCTCATTTTATGGATGGGAAGGCGAGCGCTGTAGTTGGCAGCCATGCTCACGTTCAAACTGCGGACGAAAGAGTCCTTTCGGGCGGGACCGCTGCAATTACGGATGTCGGGATGTGCGGATGTTTCGATTCCGTTATTGGAGTTAAAAAAGAAATTTCAATTCAAAAATTTTTAACCAAACGTCCAATTCGATTTGAACCCGCCGAAGGCCCAGGCGGTTACGGAGCTGTTTTGATCGATATAGACGAAAGAACCGGAAAGTCGCGGTCGATTCTTCGCTTCAGAGAAGTTGCCGTAACTTCATAATTCGGTTTAAGATAGACCTATGCAGGGTAAAAGTAGGCCTGAGATATATCAAAATTTTGTTGAGGTAGTTATTAAGGATCTTCAGCAAGAGCGGAGCACCGTCAATCGCCGAATGTTCGAGATTTTTAAGTGGTGTTTTTTGGCGCCGGCCGCTTTTGCAATGTTACTTCTATTACTGGTGCGTCTCCGCATATTGCCTATTTCAATACGCGCATACACGGATTGGGTGCTACTGGGGTTTCCGGTTCTATACGCGAGTTATGTTTTGTTCGCAGATGTAATTTCAAACCTACCAGCTCTCTATCGAAAGGGCGGGGTAGCTAATAACTTAGGATTTACGGTCCAAGAAACCGCCTGGCGCGATCGCGTTTGTCGCACAATGGGAAAAAGCATCGAATCTCACAATTCCGATTGGGAATGGATCATTCCTTGGTTCCAGATGGATCTTGATAATTTAAAAAATCGCTACCGCTATCTGACCGTATTAAGTGGTGTAGTACTTTTTATGATTGTTCAGGGAATGGATTTTTTGGGCCCGCCCTTAGAAAAGGCGACCTGGGTTAAGATTCCAATTTTCGGCTGGCTTGAAGCGTCGGGAGGCGATTTTTCAGAGTATATTGGCCTCGCATTATTTCTTATGGTTTTTTATTGGGCAGGAATGCAAAAAGTTCAAACACTGACTCGGTATCTGAACTGCGCAAAGCTTGTAAAAAACGGCTACTCCTGAGGGCAGCTTCCGTTCTTACAGCCACCGCCATTGCAGCCGCCTTCTTTTGAAGAACAGTTACCGTCTTTACAGCCGCCACACCCGCTGGATTTTTCAAATTTCCAATCGCGCTTAACCTTGTTTATGGCATCGAGTGCTTCGATTACGGTCGAAAACGGCTGCGCTCCTAAATATTCTCCAGAGCTATGCCGCAGGACAAATGCAACAAATCTGCCGGGATTTTCTGGATCTTCAGTCACACCGCCCATCAGATCTTCGTCGATTAGAAATCCCTTGGTATAGTTTTCAGCGGTTAATTGCATGATTCTTCTTTATCTAATCAGACCCCGTTTTTCAATCCACTCTGCGATTCCATCTGCCATAATTCGATGGGCATTTTCGTTGGGGTAGGATTCGCGTCCGTTTATTCTAAGTTGGCTCGATTTAATACCTTTAAATCTCGGAAGTAAATCTAACGGATAATAACCCAATTCCGTATAAAGGCTGGCAATCTTCCAATGCACCTCATTATAGGGGTATGAATCAAGGGACGAGAAATCAGGCAGTATGACCGGGAGAAGTTTGATCCGCCGATTTCTAAGTTCGTGAACTAATTCAGCCGAATTTGACCTAAATTTTAGCCAACTTTGATTGGCAAATAAAGACCGGGTTTCGGCGATTCGCGAGGCTTCAGATTTTAAGGCGGATACTAAAGAGGTTCCCCAGGCGCGAACAAATGCTAGCAAATACGAAGTTCGGGTCAGAGGATTAAATCGGTGTTGGGTGACAGTTCTCGCATCCTCAATGCTCAATCCCAAAAGGATCGAGTCGGGTTCATATTTTGAAAGCTCGATTAGAAACGAAAAGAGCTGCTGTTCAAGGCGGTAATCAGCGACTGCCGCATTGATGATTTCTATATTTTTAAAACGTCTCCACCGATGATTGGGGAGATTGAGTCGCTGATCGAGCAGTCGAGTGAGGGTTTTTGACTCAGGCACTCCCCATCCTAAAATATTCGAGTTTCCCAAAACGAATATCCGATAAGTGTTTTTAGGTTTTTTGATATTAAACTCTCTATTTCGGAAGCCATAGGAGTTTGTCTGAATCGAAACCCCCTGAATTGAAAGGGCGGATAGGGGCCTTTGTACAAAACCTCTCGGATCGCTACTAATACGCTGGAGTGAGGTTTTATATCGCCAAAACTCTATATCCGAATTTGAAAACTGGGAGTACCAGGTTCTTAAAACCGCTTCGGCAGCCACAAGGCCTGCAATCAAAGCTAAAACAATAAAAGAAATTTGAGAGAGATTTTTTTTTCTCAGCTTTGTGAGAGCCTTTTTAAATTTTCTCATTCTCTCTCAGTGCGCCCTTTGGCCGGCTGAATTTCATAATGTTTTAATTTTGAGTAAAGATGAGAGCGATCCATGCCTAATTTCAATGCAAGGTCAGATATAGTTCCCGAGTGAGACTTTAGGCTTTCCAAGAGTACTGTTTTTTCGAACTCTTCAACTCGCTCATAAAAAGTTTTATCTCGACCCATCTGTGATTTCGCAACGAAGCGGTCTCTGATGCGTGGTGGTAAATCGCTCAAATCAATCTCGGCTCCTTGTGCCATTGCAATCACATATAAAATGACGTTCGCGAGCTCACGGATGTTTCCGGGCCAGGGGTAAGCCATAAGAGCTTCGAGGCAGGATTCCGTAAAATTCAACTGGAGATCAGGACGTTCGCGCGAAATGAGATGACTGAGCAGAAGCGGAATATCCTCTTTTCTATCTCGGAGAGGCGGAATTTCAATCGGAAGAACCGCGAGACGTTGATAAAGATCCGCTTTAAATGTTCCAGCGTGGACCATGTTTTCGAGATCTACATTGGTTGCGCAAACAACTCTAAATTCTGTAGAAATCACCTTTGTTGACCCCAAGCGCATTACTTCT
>CAYJBA010000249.1:0-4690 GCA_964367865.1 uncultured Bacteriovoracaceae bacterium
ACTGGAGTTCAGACGTGTGCTCTTCCGATCTACTGATTAAACCACCGCGAAATAAATGCCGCGCGGATTTCCTGTCTCTCTGTGCTTGCAAAATCCTTGTAATAAGTAAGTTTGGTTTCGCTATTCTTGGACTCTCCTTTAAATCCACCCTCGAGTTGTGACCGGCCACTCATTCCTACTTTTCTAAATTTACCAATCCATCCGATACGCATCGCATCGCCATCCACCTTAAACAACCAGCCTGAAATGCTTCCCTGAGCCGTGTTCGTAAGTGCCGTTCCTGCCGCGGCAGCCAAAACCAGGTAAAGATCGTAATAGTAAATGTCGCGCTTAATTTTTTCCCACTTTTCAAGTGCGTCGGGGTCATCTTTTTTTGGAAAAAAGGGTCCTTTCGAAATGACATAGATGGCTAAATCGATCATTTGCTCTTCGGTCAGCGTGTTTTTTAATGTTTTAAAAATCAGTGCATCAGGAAGTCTTTTTGTGATTTCTTCATCTAGAACGAAAGTCACAGTGGCCTGATTTTGAGCAAAAAATTGGTTTGGAAGTGCCCCATTTTCAGAACGCTCCGGAACATTGGTATTTTCAATATCTTTAAATAGATACTGCATATTATTTGAAAAAAACGAGTTTAAATTAATTTTTAACTTTGCACCCAGAAGTTCTAGATTGGCGCGGGTATCCGGCCGCAAAGTCCAGGGATCACCTACCCAGCGATCGATCTCAAGCTTGTCTTTGAGAAGTCTGAGTCCGTTTGAAACAAGCGAAAATCGATCGGCCAAATCGCTGAGCCATGGGGGAGTTTCGGTGGTCGGGTCGTTGATTATTTTTCGTCTTTCCAGCCTTTCAACCAGCCATTCCTCACCACAGATAGAAACTTCTTCTTCATAGAGATATCCGCGTTCTTGAGCTTGAGTAGGGCATTCATTTTTTTTCTTAGGTCCCATCGCCATGGATAAATCAGAATACGAAAGTACGGCGCTGGTCGTTGCAACAATGGCAAAGCAGACGAGAAAGGCTGCAATGATTTTGCTTTTCTGGGCCTTGTTACTTTTTATAGGGAAATTAAACCATTTCACAGCCGAGGACCGCACCTTTCCAAAGGTAGTCTACTTCAATGTTCGTGCCGGATTTCTGTTTAGAAAACACTATTATATTGAATAGATAGATTAAGATTTTGGAAAGGGTCCCATTAGATTTGACTAAAGATTCGACACTTTCTTGAAAGATAGTCGAAATCCTCTTTGATATTGAGGGCAATTTATTTTCCGGAGGGGGTAGGCAAATAAAATGTCCTGCCCTAGAATATCTGGAAATTGAAGTAAACGCATCAATCTCAGGGGGGAGATTATGAAACAAAGTCACTGGATGACGTTTGGGCTTGTATTTGTGCTTTCTCAATCCGCTTTTGCGCGATTTTTACCAACCGATATTAAAGATTTTTTAGATTCGCCGGATCGAATTTTTAATATGGATGAAAAACAATTCAACCAAGCCATTGAAGAAGCAATCGCTGCCTGGAAACCGTTCGCGGAAATTCATTCTGCGAAGCTCGTTGGAATCAAAAAATGGAGTTCTTCAACCGTCAATGCTCAGGCAACTCGAAATTCAAACAAATGGGAAGTAACTATTTTCGGTGGCCTGGGCCGGCGTCCAGAAATGACATTGGATGGACTCACTCTAGTGACGTGCCATGAGATCGGGCATCATTTCGCTGGATACGCATTTTACGAAGATCAAGACGAATGGGCGGCCTCGGAAGGTGAGTCTGATTATTTTGCGACTCATGTTTGCGCTCAGGCTCTTTGGGGTTCTGAAACAGCTGCAAATGCTAAGTTTCGTAGTTCCGTATCTCCAACCGTAAAGGCAAAGTGTGACGCAGTTTGGGCTGAGACCCATGATCAAAATCTTTGCTATCGAATTGCCGAAGCGGGTCTCTCGCTCGGTAAAACTTTAGCATCTCTCACTCACCTGCCTGAGCCAGATTTTAACAAACCGGATCCATCTGAAGTAGAGGAGACGTTTACGGATCACCCTAAAGCGCAGTGCCGACTGGACACCTATTTTAACGGGGGTCTTTGCGCAGTTCAGTTTGATACGACAGTGATACCGGGTTTAAAAAATCCAGCTGGTCAAAACAGCCCGGATGCCGAAGAAGCTGCATTTAAGTATTCCTGCTCTTCGTCCGCGGGATTTAAAGCGGGCTTTCGACCCAGATGCTGGTTCAAGCCTAAACGCTAGTAATTGACTAGCCAGTTCCCTTCGGGGAACTGGCTAGTTCCTCAATTTATTAAGAAGATCCTGAATATCCAAGGCTGGGTCCGCTTTTTGGGGAGAGACTTTTTTTGCGAGCCACTCTAATCGGCTCTGAACCACCTCCGAAAACTCGCGACTAATCTTTTCAGTGGCCTTTTCATTTTCAAGTGCATTTAAAAGTTCCCCAATGACTTCAAGCGTATCGGCCCAAAATGCCGCGAAAATGGGGAGTAAGGCGACATCTTTTTTTTCGACCGCCCCATAGCCGATCTTTTTACAAAGTTCTGCAATTGTTCCGATGCGCTTTAATCCCAAATGTTTTGGATTCAATTCATTAATGACCTGCGCTGTGCCCATAATCCTGTCGATCTTCTGTGAAAACTCTTCCAGAAGTTCTGAAGGAAAGATCTGATGCGAGTTTTCGAGGACTTTAACCACCCCATTTAGTTCACCGATCAACTTAAGAGATTCGACTTTAAAGATTTCTAATATAGAATCTGACATATGAACTTTTTTCCCATCCGTATAGGGACGCTTCGGCCAGGTGCTCCTGTGCACTTTGACATCTACATACTGGTAGCTGAAAAACATATCTATTATATCAAGAAAACAGATCCGATAGAAGAAGTACGGCTTGAAAAGCTAAAAGAAAAAGGAGTTAAGAAGCTTTATATCAAGTCGCAAGACGAGCCACTCTATTTAGAGTATTTGGATTTAGGATTACACAATTTAAAAAATGCTCAAATAGCCCCTCAAGAAAAGGCCTTGTTAGCTCACGATGCCCTGGTAACTGAAGCCGAGAACGTCGAAAAAAGTCTTGAGACAGAGCAGGCCTATCAACGCACTGAAGTCCGTGTAGGTAAAATAGTTGAATTCTTGACCTCAGAAAAAGGCGCAATTCGGGGAATCTTAGGTGCAACGGGATGTTCGATTGATAATTTTCAACACAGTGCGAGTGTCAGCAGTTTGACTCTGGCACTTGCTATGAAGGTTGGAATACAAGACCCGCAGGAGTTACTTGATTTGGCGCTGGCGGGTTTACTTCATGACATCGGTAAGACGAAGCTCGGGATTGGACCTGCCACTCCCCGCGAGGCGCTTACCCGGGAGCAGCTTAAAGAGTATCATCGCCATCCAGTAGCGGCGGTAGAGATGTTAGCAGGCAAGAAATTCGTAAATGCCAGAGTTTTACGACTGATTTCTGACCATGAAGAGATTGGAAACGGAAACGGGTTTCCAGAAAAAAAAATGTTGTCTAAGCTTCCGCTCAATTCTCAGATTTTAAATCTTTGTAATGAGTTCGACCGGTTATCTGCGACTTTAAAAATTTCGCATCTCACGCTCTACCCCAAATTTCAGGCCGAAAAAATTGGGTTGTTTGCGTTAGAGCATATGAAAATTTTGAATGAACTCATTCAAACAAAATAACGAACTTTGAGATGACTTTGTTTCAGTTACATTTATTTTTAGTTTCCTCCCAAATTTCATTACCTATTTCTCGGATGTGGGCCAAAAGCGATTCAAAATGCAGCTTTTCAGTGAGTGGATTCATCACCGATACTCGGAGAGTGTTTTTACCATCGAGTTTAGTGCCGGTGATATAAAACTTGCCGGTCTGTACGACGGACTTGCGGAGATCGACATGAAACTGCGAGATTCTCGACTCGTCCGCGCCACGCGTAAATTCAGGTAAATACCTAAAACAAAGAATATTACATTGAGGGTCATGTGCCGGTATAAAATCTCGCGTTTCTTTGATTAAGTCGTAAAATTCTCGTGCCGCGTGGCAGGTCACATCAACGAGATCTTCAAACAGCGAGGGTCCAAACGTGGACCAGACTGCCCAGAGCGCCATTGCAAGAGGGCGTTTCGTACATTCGACTGTTCTTAGGGCGCTATCAAATTCGATTGTCCCCTCGGAGCCAGGATCAAAGAGATAAGGGGCGTCTTGCTGAAAGGGGAGATAGCTTTTGGTTTTATCCCGATAAAGTAAAAACGTACAGAGCGCGGGGACAAACATCATTTTATGCGCATCCCATGTAATAGAGTCCGCAAGTTCAATTCCCTCTAATAAATGTTTATAGCGCTTTGAAAAAAGAAGGGGACCACCATGTGCTGCATCAATGTGAAACCAAATCCCATTTTCAGAAGCTAGTTTTGCAAGTTCCTTTAACGGATCAAATGCACCGATGGGAGTCGTACAGGCAGAGCCAATGATGCAGAACACCGCTGTTCCCTGCGCGCGCGCTTGACTCAGCAATTGATAGGTTTTATCCGGGTCTATTCGTCGTTTCGAGTCCAAAGGTGCAGAAATAATGCGGTTGGCTCCCACACCTAAAATTCCAGCGGATCGAGAAATACTATAATGGGCGTCTGAGATGGCTAGGATAGCGGGCTTAAGATTTTCGTCACCTATGCAGTCTTTCCAACTATG
>CAYJBA010000250.1:0-4662 GCA_964367865.1 uncultured Bacteriovoracaceae bacterium
GCGAACGCACGAGCTGAAACGATCAAAAATCTAACTTCGGCAAAAGATAACTGCACGGGTCAAGATCGCCTCAACGCTGCGACGACTTTACTCAGAATGGGCGCAATCACGGCGTCTGAGATGGACAAAATCCGCGATAAGTCCGTAGAGGATGAGTTTAAACGCCTTGAAAAAGCCGCTAAGCTCGCTAAAGGCGAAGACCGAGATACTGCGATTGAAAATCTAATTAATTTTTCAACGGAACATGATGTTAAGTTTGCAAATCGTGCTGTACTGGCTTGCGCTGCAATCGCCGGGAGTCACATGTCTGAAAAAACTCGCGATAGCTACGACAAAGCTGAAGAAGTCTTTAATCAATGCGAGGCCATTGATGGTATCAGCTCAATTAACTCTAAGCGCCTTAAAGATTATAAAATTGGGTTAGTATACGATCGCCTTGCGCTTTCTATAAATAACCCAAATCAGTTCATGTCCGAAATGGCTGACGCTCAAAGGTTAATTCAAGAGCAATATGAGTCTGCATGCGCTACAGACGGCGGAGATCCAGATATGTGTACCAGACTTATGGGCTTAAACGATAAAATAGAAACATTAGGGTACCGCGCACAGGAAAACGCTATGCGCGCTCAGCAAAGAAAAATGGCCGAATATCAGGCTCGCCAACAAAGGATGATGAATCCAAGCGCGATGAATTTTGGTGGTCCAGGGATGCCAATAAATTTTAACTCTAGCCCAAGTCCTTATGGAATCTTAGGTCCCCAACAATACGGAGCAAATTCTGTATTAGGAATGGGTGGAACGGGCCGATTTTAATAATTTCTTCTGAACGCTGAGTAGATGTTGTGTGACACGCCCGGCCAGATTGGGCGCGAGTAGAAGTAGAAAAGTTATAATTCAGAAGAATAAATGACCCTGCCTGGTGCTCTCTCAGGTGGGGTCATTCATTTTTTCACTTTCTTGATAAAATTCATTTGACGACAACAGGCTGTCACGGTTAGTGATTTTCTTAAGTTCCATTCTATTTATTTTTCATTACAGGGGGTGCTCGAATGGCAACATCAGGAATGGTAAAATGGTTCAATGACAGCAAAGGTTACGGATTCATCCAGGCAGACGGCAGTGATCGAGACGTTTTCGTTCATTACACCGCGATCTCTGGCGATGGCTTCAAGACTCTCGCTGAAGGTCAGAAGGTTGATTTCGAACTGATTGAAGGCCCTAAAGGCCCCCAAGCAGCGAACGTCAGCAAAGCGGCCCAGACACAGTAAGTTCGAAAAACTTTAGTGTTTAGAAAAGCCGAGGAGCTTAAACTCCCCGGCTTTTTTTTATTTTAGCATTGCTTCAGTGCCGTTGGTTATTACGGCCTTATCAAGATAAGTAGCGATTTTTTGGACACAAATCCTAGTTTCATTAAAATTATTTTTCTCCGCGGATAATTCTAGAGATTTACCCAATTCACCCAAATAATGTAACTGGTACATTCCCGCAGTACCAGCGAGCTTGTGCCCTTCGTTTGCTAATTTATCATAATCTCTCTGATCACTCGCTTTTTTTAAGTCCGTAAGGCCCATTGATTTTGCATTTAAAAAAATGCTTAATCGTCTTCGGAATACTCCTTCAAGGTTTTTTTCGGCTGATTTTACCTCTTGTCCGGAATCATACTCATTGAGAATGATGTTTAGATGCACTTCCAAACAATCCAAAAGCTTTGCCTTTGTTATTGGCTTTGTTAAATAAGCGTCACATCCTACGTCTTTCGCTTTTAGTATCGCCTCTTGTGTTGCAAAGGCAGAAAGTCCCACTATGAGTGCCCTCTCTCTGCCTCGTTGCTTTTCGATTTCGCGGATCCTACGTGTCGCTTCGTATCCGTCGACCGGGGCCATTCTCATATCCATTAAAATCAAATCAAAATGTTCAGAAAGTGCTAAATCTATCGCCTTTTGCCCATTTTCAGCCTGAATCACTTGGACGGGTAAGCCCATTAAATATGCCTCGATAATGAGGCGATTGTCTTCTATATCGTCGACCAACAAAATCCGCTTCTGGGGACAGCCCCCTCTCAGTAAAGTGGGCCTGAACTTTTCCACTCCAATTTTTACTTCCCCAAAAGCCGCTTCAACCGGACATAAAACAGAAAATGAAAAAATACTCCCCACCCCTGGCTGGCTTCTAACAACGAGATCCCCGCCGAGCAGCTCAACTATTTTTTTTGAAATGGCCAGTCCAAGTCCAGTGCCACCAAATTTCGCTGAAATGGTTTCATCTGCCTGAATAAAATCCTCAAAAATATGCTTTAATTTTTCAGGCAATATCCCGATTCCGGTGTCAATAACAGCAAAAGTTAGGACAGCTTGATCAGCACTCCTAGATTTAGCTTCTATCGTAAGTGTAACCGAGCCTTTTTCAGTAAACTTTATTGCATTCCCAACTAGATTGATAAGCACCTGCTTGAGACGATCCGAATCAATCATTACCGCACTTGGTACCTCTCCAGAAAAGGCGACTCGGAGAGAAATCCCCTTTGTTGCGGCCCTGATATTCATAATATCTTTTACGCGATCAAGAACCTCGGAGATATCTGATTTTTTTGGATTAATTCTAAACTCGCCAGCCTCGATTTTTGAAAAGTCAAGAATCTCGTCGACTAAATGCAAAAGCGACTCCGCCGCACGCTGGAGGGTTTTTGTAAATTTTTTAGATTGTTCATCCGAAACCGGGCTTTGAAAGATTTCACTGATTCCTATAATTGCATTCAACGGTGTACGAATTTCGTGACTCATATTCGCCAAAAAAGAAGATTTAGCAGCCGTGGCTCTCAGTGCGGTTTCACGAGCGACAACCATTGCCTTGATTTGTGTGCGGCGCTCCAAAATCAATCTCCAAAGAGCTAGCACAAAAAGCGTCAGCCCTAAGATAAGTAAAATGTTGAATAGAAGAATTTTTTTTAACCCGAGCTGTTCTAAATCTACAAATAAATGAACGCTGTCGTTGGCTGTTTCTAAAACCCGATCGGACAGTCTCATTAGTTCTTTTTTTTCAGTTTCGTCTAGCTCAGGACCCGCGCGCAAAATGAGATCTTCAAGCTCTTTTATGGCAATCCCCTGGTCTTTAATTTTATTTCGAATGGCTAGACTAGGTGCCTCCATGACGTCGAGAAACTCTCCCGGGGCATGTGGTGAGATAAGAGTCCCACCTCGCTCCAATGCGAGGGCGCTCCTTTTCAGTTCATCTAGAATCACTTTGTATTTTTCTGTCTCACCCCATTGTGTGAGTGCTTCTTTTGCGAACTTTTGGCTTAGCATACGCTGGCGGCCCGAGAGATCGATCAGTACTGCTTGGGCTTTTTGGTTATTTACGAATGCATTAAAGGTGCCGATTCCAACTGCAGTTGCAAGAGCCACAGAAAAAAAAGGTATCAAAAAATCCTTACTTTTCGCGTCTAACGGAATAACAGGTTTACGGATCCGACTGCGTTTATTGGGCACCATAGGACTGGGCATATACCGAAATTGGATAAAATTGAGAATATAAAATCACTGAATATGCCGAATGAAATAGTTTTAGAGTAGGTATTTAAACCAATTAGACAATTACGGGACAATTTGGCTCAAGACAGCTTCTAACATTCTTAAACCCAGTTCAATCCAGGTGACTTCACAGATAGCTTGGGTTCAGGAACTTCAAGCGTAGCCACAGGACTGGTACAGTAGAGCGTTGCAGCCAATGCAGTTGGAAAATGGTTGCCACTCTTTTTAAGGCCGCCGAAAGGGAGGCGAGAAGAAGCGCCAACAGTTGATTTATTCCAATTCACAAGTCCAGTTTCAAGATCTTCGAGGCATTTTTTAAAGTGCACTTCCTTACTTGTAAAAATACTCGCCACTAAACCGTACTGCGTGGCATTGGCCTGCGCGATGGCCTCTTCGATTTCGTCTACCGCTAGAATAGCGACATTGGGCGCGAAAAGTTCAGTCTGCTGGTAGACGCTCTTTTTCGTAGCGTCGAGTGATGTCTCCTTAACCCAACAAATCGAGGGCGTAACGTAATTTCCCTTGGACTCGAGCTCAAGAGCTTTTCCACGCATAATCATTTCGCAGCCTTCGCGAACGGCTATTCCTAGAAATTTCATGTACCGATCCACTGCGCGAGCTTCGATCAATGGCCCCATAAAAGGGTCTTCGAGCGGATTTCCAATTTTAAATCCCTTAGCGCGTTGATGAAACTGCTCTATAAATTTGTCTAAAACTCTTCTCTGCACAATGATCCGGCTTGTAGCGCTGCACCGTTGGCCAGCCGTGACGTAAGCGCCAAAAAGGGTTTCGGCTATGGCGACATCCAGATTTGAATCATCCCAAACGATTGCTGAGTTCTTTCCACCCATTTCGAGGGCTAAAAGCTTCCAGTGCTGCTGAAGCGTGTCTTGTTTGATTCGCGTACCCACCTCGTAAGATCCGGTAAACAAGACACCGTCTATACCTTCATGAATGCTGAGTCTGCGGCCCACTTCTTTTTCACCTTGAATCAAATTAAATACGCCGCTTGGAAATCCTGCATCTTGAAAACATTCGGCAACGATCTGGCCTACAATCGGAGATTTTTCAGAGGGCTTAAAGATTACAGTGTTTCCAGTCATAATTTCCGGAACTATGTGGCCGTTCGGCAGGT
>CAYJBA010000251.1:0-4628 GCA_964367865.1 uncultured Bacteriovoracaceae bacterium
CCACCTACTTGTTCCGTTACTGACTGGAGTGTTTCACCAACTTTTCTTCTAGCATCTCTTAAAAAATCACTATTGTCCAAATTACCTAAGGCACGAGACAGAGCGTCTTTAGCAGATTGAATTTCAGCTGCAACTAGGTATTCGAAATAAGCTCGCATCGTCTTAGCCGAAGTCGCCTTTACAACTTCCGCATTCTTACATTCGATAACAAAGTCTTTTACAGAATTGGGGCTTTGCACATAGAAATCTTTTTCGAAGTCACCAGATCCTGTTCGAAGACTCACAAGTTTTTTCTGCTTAACCAATTCTTGCAGATGCAGCCACAAATGCCGCTCAGCAACGGCTCCCTTAAGAGCCATGTAAGCCCGTGGGTTTGACGCGAGAGTATCAGCGAGGTCAACGGTGCTTAAACCTGTCAGAAGAAATAGTGGATCATCGGTCAGCTTTGGTGCCATCGTCTACTTGATCGGCACGCCATGCTAAATACTGAATAGGATTGGCCCCAAGCGCGATTGAAATACGCTCCAGGGTACCGAGGGTTGCATTATAGTTTTCTCTAGTGGCCAGCGACTTCAAGGTATCCACCGATACCGAAGTCACACGACTCAGGTCGTCATAACTCAGACGCAATCCGGTCCTCGATTCATAATCTGAAAGCAACGATTTCAAATCAAAACGAAGCATTGGTATCTCTCTAACTCAAAATGAGGTGTATTGACAATACACGATTTGCAGCTACACTTTCTTCATGGCACATTCAAAAAATCCACAGTCACGTAAGATGAAATATTCGGCCATCAGTTTGTACACCGGAGCCGGTGGACTCGATTACGGAATTGAGGCCGCACAGTTTGAAACCCATGTCGCGATTGAAATGGATAAGTGGTGTTGCAAGACATTACGTCATAACCGCCAACATTGGGGACTGCTTGAAGGAAAGATCGAAGACTTTGAAACTGCACAAATATTAAAAACCGCCAGATTAAAGAAGCGTGAAGCTGACATTCTGGTTGGTGGGCCTCCATGCCAGCCGTTTTCGAAAAGCGGATATTGGGTAAAGGGAGATGTTGATCGGCTGAAAGATCCTCGCGCCAATACTCTAAAAGAATACATGCGCGTACTGGAAGAAACCCTGCCTCGCGCTTTCATCTTAGAGAATGTTTTTGGTCTCGCCTACAAGGGTAAAGACGAGGGGCTCATTTACCTTCAAGATCGTCTCGAAGAAATTAACAAAACCAACAAGACCAAATATAACTTCAACTGGAAAGTACTTAATGCAGCCCATTTTGGCATTCCCCAAATTCGAGAACGTGTCTTTATCATTGGATCTCGCGATGGATTGCCTTTTCAATTCCCTGAACCACGTTTTTTCAATCCTGAAGATGACGAAGAGTCAAATAGTCTATTCAGCTCTAGCAAAGAACCATTTCGAACTGCTTGGGATGCACTTCACGATTTACACGATCAGAACGAAAAACCATCTCCATCCAAGGTAGGTGGTAAATGGGGGGACTTATTACCATCCATCCCTGAGGGGCAGAACTACCTTTATCACTCTGAACGCGGTGATGGAGTTCCTCTTTTTGAATGGAGGTCGCGATATTGGAGCTTCCTTCTTAAGCTAGGTAAGAATCGGCCAAGTTGGACTATCCAGGCTCAACCTGGATCGGCAATTGGACCTTTTCACTGGAACAATCGCCGACTGACCATGCGGGAAATGGCAAGACTTCAAACATTTCCTGACAACATCGAAGTCTTGGGTGGAGTTTCAGAAGTCCAAAAACAAATCGGTAACGCGGTTCCTTCCGCCATAGGAGAAATGCTCGGTCTTGAGATTAGAAGACAATTCTTCAATGAAAAAATCAAATCCAATGTCTTGTCCTTGGCCCCTAACAAGGCACGAACCCTCCCAAAGAAGACGAAAATATTTCCTGTGGCGAAAGAATACATTTCGAAACCCTTGATTGAAGTCAGAAAAGGCACGGACGGACAAACATGAAAATATCAAGCTTAGACAGGGAGGTCCGCGCTTTGCTTGAGGCCGGGTATTACAAAATCCCAAGATTTCAACGACCCTATTCTTGGACAAGAGAAAATGTCGAAGATTTTTGGAAAGATTCGATTCTAAGTTTGGATCAAGAGTATTTTATCGGCTCAATGGTCGTCTTCAAAGAAAAGGATAACTATTTTGGTGTGGTAGACGGCCAACAGCGCCTCACCACCATAACAATAGTTCTGGCCTCCCTCAGAAATTTCTTCAATGAATATAAGATGAAAGATCCCGCCGAAGGGGTTCATTCATTAATTGAAAGAAAAAATATCGATAATAAATTTGAATACGTAATACAGACGGAAACATCATATCCGTATTTTCATGAACACATACAAAAAAATGGCACGCCGTCCACTGAAGCCAAGGGGGGCGAGGAGGAGCAAGCGCTGAAGAATGCATTTGATCAGATCAAGGCCCTACTTGTAGAAAAACTTTCAGAAATTGAAAAATCCTCCGCCAACGAAAAAGAAAAAATGGAGTCTATTGAGGCCGAACTGAAGCGTATTCGAGACAAAACACTCAGATTGAAATTAATCCTTATCGAGTTGGACAATGAGGACGACGCCTATGTAATTTTCGAGACCCTGAACTCGAGAGGGAAGGATTTACAGGTTTCTGACCTTATTAAAAATCATCTCGCAAAAATGTGTAAAAGAAAAAATACGGGCGTTGATATAGCCAGAGACAAATGGAGAAAAATTGTCGAAACAATCGATACCTCTAAAGCTGATTTGGATTTGAATGATTTTATTTTGCATTTTTGGCTATCAAAATATGACTATACGACACTGAAAGAGTTATTTAAGAAGTTTAAGCCCAAGGTTGAAGAAAGTAACGCGCAGGCCTTTCTCGATGAACTTCAAAAAGAGGTTAAGTATTATCGCGCCATAGATGAAACTGACTCAATGAAATGGGACAAACAGGAACTTCCCATTAAACTATCCTTAGATGCCCTGGTGTTATTTAAAGTCAGGCAACCAAAGCCTGCTCTATTGTCGACACTGTCCGTATACAAAGGTAAAATTCTAAAGCTAACAGAAGCAACTGAATTGATCTCAGCGATCGAAAAATTTCATTTTTTGTCTACGGCGATTACTTCGCAACGCTCTTCTGGCGGAGTTTCGAAGATGTACGCCCTTATTGGACGAACGATCAGAAGCGAGACCGACGCCACAAAGCGCTCTAACGCAATAAGACAATTCAAAGAAAAACTAAGAAAGGCCAAACCAAATCGGGACGAATTTATTCTGAGTTTTTCCGAATTAAAATATTCCGAATTGTATACGAAATCCAAGAAACTAATTCAGTATATTCTTGAAAAAAATGATGCGCTTCACAGGGGTGGGACGCCAATAGATTACAACCAAATGACGATTGAACATATTCTGCCGCAAAGTTCGGCGAAAAATGATACTGAAACTGGGCTTGTCGCTAATATTGGAAATTTGATATTTGTGCCAACCACTCTCAACGCCGCGTTGGACGATAAACCATTTCCTGAGAAAAAGAGGCTGCTAATTCAGAGCAAGCATCCAGTAGACAAGGTCCTAAATGATGCGACTACCTGGGACGAGAAACAGATTTTGGAAAGAGCGAAACATCTGGCTGGAGAGGCTTTCGACACAATTTGGGCATTTTAAAAAATAATTCTGACTGAAGGGGTGGCCATATCCAACTTTTCGGTCGAATTTTCCCTGGTCAGGTGGCAAATGAACGAAGGCCTCAGGCGATACCAATTTTGGAAATGGAACATCCCAAAGCCTGATGGCTCGTTGGACCAGATCGAATTGATATTGGGCATTGGGGGGCGGGAAACCATCACTCTCAACGGGAGCGAGGTCTCAACCCGGCATTCCTACCGGTTTAAAAGCAGCTATCCAATTTCTCTAGCTGACGGGCGAATTGCAACGCTCGTAATCCAAGCTAACTGGAGAAAGTTCGGAATTCCTGAATGTACCGTCACAGTCGATGGTGAACTCATAAAGAATGTGGAAGGCGGAGACATTATCGACGAGAAAGTTCCGTCGGAGGCTATACCACTTCTTACTCCACCACGTAAATTGTGGACCGTAATTCGCGAAATCTACGAAATTGGGATCGCTAGTCTTTTCATTGCTTTCTTCGTTTGGGTGCATCGACACGCGAATGAGCGGATGAAAGGTATGCTGATCTTTTGGTGCATGTTTGCGGTTTTAGGTCTGACGCTCCGGCTTCTGAGCCTGATGAAGGCATCTGCTGAAGCGCGCCAGAGAAACGTCCCGTTGGTTGCTGTGCTGTTCGAAAGAGCAGTAATATTTCGTCAGCGTTCCATTCAGTTCATGCGGCCCGAACGAGAAATATTAAATCCATCTGCACGTAAGAGATCTGCGTGGACGCTACCAGCAACACTAGCGCTTTTGCCTCTTATCTTGGTCGCTTTGTTGGTCCTCATTGCATTGCTCCAGCACAATGTCCGTTTAGCCCTTATATTCTTTTCTGCTTGGACCCCATTCCTGGCAGGAGCGATTTTCTTTGTAGTGCGAGCACGTGCCGAAGCTGTGCGGGAGAATATTACCATTAGCGAAGCTTTGTATTT
>CAYJBA010000252.1:0-4621 GCA_964367865.1 uncultured Bacteriovoracaceae bacterium
GAAAGAGAGGATCGATCGACGTCCGAAATTGTGTTTCCAGCAAAACTCTCTCGCGTTTTAAAAGCGGGAGATTCTGTCCAACTCACCAACCGTCGAGGCGAATTTCTCGGTTCGGGGCGTGTTCAGTCCGTTGCGGGGGTAGAAGGCGAGGCGGTTCGAGCTGTCCGGGTAGAAGTTCCAACTCATCTGGTTTGGGATGCTCGGTCTTTTCGAAAAATTAAAACACCAAATGACGTCAAAGAAGTCGAACTTGATCAGTCTAGCCATGGATTAGGCGAAAAAGTGGAGATTTTTTTGAATGCCGAAAAAAGACTCGTTCGCCAAGGAATATCAATCACAGAGGCTCTCTTTGAAATTGCGCACAACCGCCCTGAGGATATGTTGATTTGTAGTGATGGCTCGTGTGGCCTATGTGACGTTTTTGTGGACGGAGTGAGGAAATGCGGCTGTCAAACTGAAATTCGAAAGGGAATGTCCGTTAAGTTGCCTGAACCCTCAACATCAAAAGAACTGCAGGATTTTTTATGTCCCTGCCTAGAGATTCGGCGCGAAGAGGTAATCGAAAGGCTTAAACATGGCAAATTGCAGTCTCCCGACGCGGTCCTATCTGTGTCGCACGTAGGGCAGGGCCCTTGTCATGGCAGATTATGTTTAGGCGGCCTTAAGAGGCTCCTTCAGGATCAAGGTCTGGATTCGACTCAGTGGATTGACTGGCGGTTTCCGTGGTCGAACTGGGAACTGACACCCAGTTAATTTCCTTAAGAAAGTTTTCAATTTTTAAATTCACAAAATCCGGAAGGTCCATCTGTGGACAATGGCTCCCATGTTTAATGATTTCGAGACGGCTATTTGGAATCAACTGATGCATGAGTTCCTGCTGCTCGACCGGACACACCACGTCTTTTTCGCCAGCAAGAATTAAGGTGGGAACCTTAATTTTATGTAGCCAGGCCGAAGCATCCACCGAATCATAGCTCTTAATCAGCTGAATCAGGATCGCGGGATCCATATCCATTACCTGATCTAAATAAAGTTCAATGTCGGCTTGTGGAGTTAGGTGAGGATTAAATCCACCCAAAGATACTGCGCTTCTGGCGATGGGATTTCCCTTTTGTAACTTCCAAAACATCTCAATGAGCTGGGGAGCTTTGTTATGAAGTCGAGTGATTAGGTGAAAAAGTGTTTGAATGGAGTTATGCCTGAAAAGGGTTTCGAGGGGATGCTTGGCGGTTCCATTGGCCAGAACCATTCCGGCTACCCGATCCGGTTGTTGCCGATAAAACTCCAAAATCACGTTTACACCCATGCTGTGTCCCAAAAAAACAGCATCCTTAATTTTAAGCTCATCTAAGATCGCACCCAGGTCGCGGGCTAAATTCGGCAGGGTCAGGGAACTCACGTCTTTTGGAATCTCGGAGTTCTGATGACCTCTATAGTCAAACCAATTTGCCTGGTAAGAGTGCTGAAAGTGGTCAATTTGATAAGTCCAGTGAAGGCTCGAACAAACTAGACCGTAACAGAAAAAAAGTGGTTTTCCGGTACCTTCGCGACTGTAAAAGAGCTGAGTTCCGTCGAAACTCTTTATATAGCCGTGGACAATGGGTTGGGGCTCGAAAGAAACGGTTTTTTCGTTGGACCCCTTTTTTCGAGAGCCAGTCGGGCGGGGTTTTTTTGGATATTTTTTTGAAGGTCCCATCTAAGGGCCTAGTTATAACTCTGTCGAAGCAGCCAGGTCAATTCATCGTTGCGTGGGTGCTATTTTCTAGTTTCTCATCAAAAAAGCGTTGTAGATTGGAATAAAGCTCAACTTTTTGCTCCGTATTTAGTTTTTTAAAACATTCGACCAATTGCGAAAAAAATCTAATATCTTTAGACTCGACAAAAAATGCAGTAACGGACTCCGAATGGGTTCCTTGGGTACCGTTGGTCTGTTCGGGTAATTTGTCTGATAGTTTTTGCAAAAATTCTTTTTCTAAAAGTACTGCGAGATCCTCGTGCCTAACTGAAAGCGCTTTTGTCAGCGAAGGCACGTGACAAAGCGGGAGCGGAGTTACACCTCTCTCAATGTTCGATATAAATTGAGTCGTGACCGGCGGAGAAAATAGTAACCCAAGTGCTCTTTGCGAGAGATTTACGGACTCTCTGCGGGTTCGAATAAAACTTCCAACGAGCGTCATCTTTCTATGATTGTTTTTCATGTAAGAATATTCTTGTCGGTATATTGTTTAATTGTCAATGCTTTAAGATGGGCCTTGGGAGCCGATTACGAAGTCTTTAGTCTCTCAAATTGCGTTTGTCCCTCTCGACTAAAGTAGCATTTTAGAGATATGTTCTCAGATCGAATTAAATCAGGGTCTTCGCGTAAAAGTGCGTAAGCATCGTCGCGAGCTTTTAGTAACCAATCGCGATCTCGGACTATATTTGCAAGATGAAACGGCAGACTTCCGGCCTGTCTCGTTCCTAAAAACTCACCTGGTCCCCTCATTTCAAGATCTGCCTCGGCAATTTTAAATCCGTCGGTGGTTTCTTCAAGAACCTCAAGACGTTGCGTCGTAGTCTCACCCGTATTTTGATGGGTAAAAAGAAAACAATAAGACTGTGATTTGCCTCTTCCGACCCGGCCACGCAGTTGATGCAGCTGAGAAAGCCCGAACCTCTCAGCATGTACTATCGCCATAATCGTGGCATTAGGAACGTCAACACCAACTTCGACCACCGTTGTTGAAACCAAAATGTGAAGTTTTTTGGACAAATAGTCTGACATGACTTTTGCCTTATCTTCGGGTCGCATTTGACCATGCAAAAGCCCTACTTTGAACTCTGGAAAAACTTCAGTTGAAAGACGCTCGGCCTCGGCAACAGCCGACTTAAGCTCGGTAAATCCCTCAGCCTCGCTGTCATTGACAAGCGGAAAAATAAAATAGGCCTGATGTCCTTGAGTCAATTCTTTTCGAATCAATTGGTAGGACAGTCCTTGATCTGACTTTGTGCGCACAACTTTTGTTTGGATGGGAGAGCGCCCAGGCGGTAGCTCTTTGATCAAAGTTTGCGAAAGATCGCCGTAAGCGGTAAGCGCTAAAGTCCTTGGAATAGGCGTCGCACTCAAAGCTAAATTATGCGGTAAAAGAAGTCTTCCCGAAACCGGGTCAAGATGCGTGCCTTTTTTTCGAAGGGTTCGTCGTTGCTCAACTCCAAAACGGTGTTGCTCGTCAATGATGATGTAACAGAGATTTTTAAATTGAACGGGATCTTCGATCAGAGCATGAGTGCCGATGAGCAGCAGGGGTTCGCCCGAAATAAGGCGTCCCAAGATCAGGGCTCTATCAGAAGCGGATGTTTTTCCTGTCAAGAGACCGATGTTGAGTTTTATTCCGAATAATTTAAGTGCGTTTCTATGGTGCTGCTCGGCTAGGATTTCAGTCGGCGCCATCAGCGCTACCTGTCCGCCTTGCGCCAAGACCAACCCCGCGGTCAGAAAAGCAACTGCGGTTTTTCCAGAGCCCACGTCTCCTTGAATCAGTCGATTCATAGGGTGGGGTTGAGATAGGTCAGCAGATATATCCTGAATAGCGCTTTTCTGGTCTCTAGTAAGTTGAAACGGTAGAACGGCCTCAAGCTCCTGAAGCGCATGAGTTCCTGTTTGATCTCCAAAAGTAGGCGCCAATGAGCGCTCCATTTTTAGACGTTGTTTGAGAATTAAATATTCGAACTTAAAAAATTCTTCATAAATCAGACGGTGGTGATAGGCAGTTGCAAATTCTAGTAACTTTTGAATGTCCTCGCCGTTGCCCGTTGGAAAATGGATTTCTCGAATGGAGTGAGCCAAGGTAGGAAGTTGGTGAGCTGCTAAAAAGCGTGAAGGAATATCTTCAGTGAGGCCGGCACCAAATTTTTCTATAGCTTCCCAAAGAATTTTTCGTAAAAAACGCGTTGGGATGCCTTCAATTTCGGTGTAAATGGGGATCACTCGCCCGACGTGAGGATGGCCCGCTTCGATGTCAGAACTCGAAGTCACGCCCCAGGAAATTTCAGGATGAATGATTTCCTTTTTTCCTAAATAAACTTTAACCGAACCTGTGGCAACAAATTGAGTTCCAGGTTTAAAGCGTGCGTCCATTCCTTTAGGTACATGAAACCACTTTAACGAAAGTAAGCCCGAATCATCCGTGCATCGTACTTCTAAGATCGACCGTCCCAACTTTCGAATTGGAATACGTTTAAGGTCGATTACACGAAGAGAAACGGTAGCTTTTTCTCCCTCACGCAAATTTACAACTTGAGCCATCTTCGTGCGGTCTTCGTATTGTCGCGGAAAGAAATGAAGGAGTTCGCTTACAGTCGAAATTCCGCGACTAGTGAGGAGAGCTCCGAGCTTCGGTCCTACTCCTTTTACGTACTGAATCGGCGTTTCGGTTCCGAAAGACGAACCGGGCCTATTCGTACCAGATTTTGATAACGTCGTAGTGGATCTGTCCGCGGGGAGCATGAACAACAACTTCTTCGCCCGCTGATTTTCCAATCAACGCCCGGGCGATGGGTGAGGTGATTCCAACTTTTCCTGATTTGATGTCGGCTTCATCGACACCTACGATTTTATAAGTGACTTGTTTTCCCTCTTCTT
>CAYJBA010000253.1:0-4594 GCA_964367865.1 uncultured Bacteriovoracaceae bacterium
ATCGCATCCAAGATCTGACCTGTGCCCATGCCATAGCCGGAACGACCGTTCATCAGCAAATAAGGTGAGGCCGTCATGTTTTCCATACCGCCCGCGACTACAAAATCACTGTCTCCCAATAGAATGGATTGAGTGCCCAGCATGATGGCTTTCATTCCGCTACCGCAAACTTTGTTGATGGTCATTGCAGGGGCCGATTTGGGAATGCCTGCGTATATCGCGGCTTGCCTAGCAGGAGCCTGACCCGTTCCGGAGGTGAGAATGCAACCCATAATGACTTCTGAAACCTGTTCAGGCTTAATTCCCGCGCGTCTGACAGCGCCTTGAATCACCGTGGCTCCTAATCGCGTTGCGGGAACGCTGGATAAAGCTCCTTGAAAACTTCCGAACGGAGTTCTCGCCATTCCAACAATCACCACCTCATGCATCGTCATATTCGTATTCCTCGCCGACAGAGTTTCAAGGTGTCTAAATTTTAAACACCCTCAAGTGTTATATAAGAAACTGCCAAGATTCTACTGAGAAATCCAGCGGTTGATAAAATGATTTTCGTTAAATTAACACTTGCACTCAGTTATGACACACCGTATCATTTAAACAGATACACCTTAAGAAATTACGATATTAATACGACTAATAATGATGAAGATGAGGGGTCAATTCATGCGGGTCTCAAATTTCTATGCAGCGCTGCGGCTATCGGTGTTTATTTCAGTAAGCGCAGTTTTTTTGTTCCATCCGTTATTTTCAGTGGCCGCCGAGTCCCCAAAAGCGGTCGATTCAAATGAAAAAATTGAAGCTGACGAGCTTAAAGGCAAATTTTACGACGACTCTATGCCCGTGGAGTTTAGCTTAGCACGTAAAAGCATCCCTAAAGCAGAAGAGGGTTGCGCGAAGGACGCCTGGGAAGAAGGCTTTAATCAAGGCCTTGGCGGACAGCGATTTCATTTGCCTGTTCGATTTAAAGATCCCAACTCGGGAATGAAACCCGCGTATTCGACTGTGCGAGAGGACCGCAGAGCCTGTAATCGTTTCAGAGATGGGGCTGAAAAAAGTGATCAGAAGCTTGCCTGCTGCATTCGTGGCTTTTATGCGGCCTTACCGTCGCTCGCAAAAGAAATTGAGACACTGTCCTCCGCAAAAACTGAAAAGCCGGCGCGCCTTGCCCGCTGCGGAGACGACTTTTCCGAAGGCTCGGCTGCAGCCCGCGGCTTTTGTGGATATTCTTGCCCCACTGCTCCTCAACTCCCGATCAGATATATGGGTTGCTATTCGCTCGGTTTTTTTCAAGCTCTGACCAATTGTAACGACCGAGAAAAAGCCACAGCAGCAATTAATTATCTAACTCCGAACGTGGATCCCAAAGCCATCGCGATTTCTGCTGAAAAACAGCCCGTATTACCGGGCTGTCGCTCCAATGAAGAGTGTGGTGGCGACAACACCGGGATTCCGCCTGTTAAAATGAAGACACTAGGGGCTCAATGATTCTAAACGGGGGTATAAAATTTAAGACACGAGGTCAGATCTGCACGCTCATCAGCGCGATCTTTTTGCTCGCCCTCGCTCGAGACTCTCAACCTCCTGGATCTGAAATCAGATATACAAGCATTGCGATCTCTCGCGATGTAGGCCTTGACTCTCAAAACATTGCTGCAGGCAACAGAGTTTACTTTTTTCCGAAGCAATGTGATTCCCAGACAGGGGGTGGTTGTAGGGCGATTGATCCTATGACCAACGCAAATCTCGTAATCACGCCCGATGAAGTTACAAAAACGCCAACGGCTGAAATAGAACCCCCTCCCATTCTGCCTGGAAAAACGGGCGAAAAAGATGCGTGCATTGAGATTCCGATAGCAAACGCGCCTTCAAACGAATCAGTTCCCTCTTCCATCAATCCGCCGTTATCAACTCCCACTGAGCGAACACCGGCGGGTATGGATAAACCTGCGGGCTCTCCTCAAACTGGCACTTCATCTAACCCGATTTCAACTTTGGCCTATAGTTCGCTGGCAGCGGATAGTGCGAGGGGGCTGGATTTGGTGTCTGCAGCGAGGGCTCGTAATGAAGCTGTCTATCAAGCTGCCAAGCAAGATGTGGCTAGCTTATCGTCCAGATATGTAAATCTTCCTCCCAAATTGCTTCAGGAGAGCTTCGAGAGAGCTCAAGGCTTTTTAGACCAAGTGGTCGACCATTTGTCTGAAGGAAAATCGAAACTCGATCCCAGTGAAGCGGCAAGATTTAAAAATCTCTATCTCAATGCAAGAGACAAGGCTGCCTTGGCGGCTGCCTCGTTATCGGAACAAGCGCAATCGCAAAACGGATTTGGTGCGGGTTCTCCCTTCGGAGGGCTTATTAATCCTGGGCTAGGGCCCGATCAAAATCCCCTTTCTAAGACCCCGGGTTTAGCTGACATTTTTGGAACAGATCCGCTCACAAAGGCACCTACTTCGACAGACTCACTTGTAAATCGCATGCTGATGTTGGGCGGCCTAACTGATCAACAAAGAAAAAAGGCATTAAAGGATCTCAAACTTGCCGAATCTATCCCCTTTAAATTGCGAGACGGGCAGATCACAGAGATCCCCATCCTTCATAATGGTTACTTGTTGGGAGGCGGAAAGTCAGCGATCGACTGTTCATCGTTTGTAAGTCAAATCCTCCCTGCCGATATTCGCAAAGGAAACCTCACCACTTTAGATCTCAGAAATATTTGGATATTTAAGAAAAAAGGAAAGGTTCCTAACCCTCCCACCTATGACAAAGGTCGACTTGAACTCATTAAAACTATGTCGGATGGGTTTGTCGCAATTGATCTTTATAATGGGGACCAGCTGGCAGTGGGCGACCTACTCGTCTATCGACTACCTTGGGATCCTATCGGTCACGTATTTTTGGTCAAAGGATTTAACCCCACAACGCAGCGAGCAGAAGTGATTGAGGCGGCACAAAGCGCAGGAACGATTCGCGAAAGAGATTTTTCACTTACTCGAGAACAAAATACTGCTGGCGGCCGGGCTATCCGTCCGGGCCTATTGGCCCTGAGACTTAATCCGGTGAGTAATCGCTGTTGCGGATATAAAGAAACGCGTCAGCCCGCAACAAAAATACTCCGTCCCCCCTTTAAGAATCCAGGGGAGGAATCGAAATGAAAAAGCGCGCGCGGCTTTTCAGTCCTTTGATTCAGCTGACCCTTGCGAGTATTTTTCTCATGACCTCGCTTCCCGCTTCCGTATTGCAACACGAGAGACTGCGGGTACGTAACACCTTTAAAACACCAGAAGAAGTTATTAGCTATTACTGCGCACGGGATGCGTCAGGTTTTGTCTGGTCGGGCCTACTAGATGCAGAACGTAAGGCTTTTACACTTTGGAAAGAAGGGCCCCAGAACGATTCATTCTACGTAGCCGAGCGGTATTTTGTGGGATCAGGTCAGACCATTGCGCACAACCCAGATCATGTCAGTATCGACGTAAAGTACGAACTCGCGGCCATTAGTGACGCTCACGGCACCAAGTCTCCAGCGCCTCAAAAAGAATATCACGTGACCTTTGACCTTAAAAAAGTCGAGGGAGTCTGGAAAATTGCCAAACCTGAAGCTGAGCAAATTGCGCCAGTTGTTTTGGAAGAAAAATTTCCTATTACGAATTCACAATAAAAGCAGGATCAGGATAAGTTATATTGGATTTCAGCGAAATTTTGACCCTTTAAATCCAAGCCCTAACCCCCTTGAATCTATTAATCCATCGGGTTAGAACTCTTTGGTATGAAAAATTCAGGTATTGCAGTTCTTGCTTCATTTACGCTCGTGCTGGCGCTCGGATCTTTTTCCAGGGCCGCATCTCCTCCTGCCGGTAACATTCTCCCGGACCTAGTCGAAAAGGTAATGCCTGGGGTAGTAAATATCAGCACGACTTATGTTCAAAGGGTGATTGTCCCTGGCTGGGATGATTTTTTCGGCTTTTGGGGAATTCCCCAAGAGCAACGCCGCGTGGGCAGTTCCCTCGGTTCTGGATTTATCATCGACGAAAAAGATGGTTACGTTCTCACTAATAATCACGTGGTTGAACACGCATCTGCGGTGACCGTAACACTCTTTGATAAAAGACAGTTTAAAGCAAAGACTCTGGTATCAGACCCCAAGATGGATTTGGCTCTACTTCAGATTCGCGATAAGTCCGGCCATGTGCCTCAAAATCTCAAAAGTGTAAATCTCTCAGATTCTGACAAAGTACGAATCGGCGAAAGCGTTTTTGCAGTGGGAAACCCCTTTGGACTACAGCACACCGTAACTGTAGGCATCATCAGCGCGAAGAACCGCACCGTTGGAATGGGCCCGCTAGATAACTATTTACAAACCGATGCCTCGATTAATCCCGGAAATAGCGGTGGCCCCCTTTTCGACTTGAAAGGCGAAGTCATCGGCATCAACACGATGATTTTTTCAGAAACTCATCAAAACATCGGATTAGGATTTGCTATTCCCAGCCTAGAAGCGCTTCGTGTGCTTTCTGACTTTAAACGGTACGGTCATGTCATTCGGCCTTGGCTTGGAATTTTAGGACAACCCCTCAATCCCCAGATTGCCGAGCATTAT
>CAYJBA010000254.1:0-4591 GCA_964367865.1 uncultured Bacteriovoracaceae bacterium
GGGCTTAAAAATTTAAAAAAAATTAAAAGAGGAGAGATTTTACGTGTTACAAAAATTCAGGACTTACCAACTAGCTTTAGATTTCTACCATCAGTGCAAAAAGACCCAATTACCATTTCATTTAAAAGACCAGCTCATGCGTGCATCAAGTAGCATCGCGTTAAATCTAGCTGAGGGATCAGCGAAGCCAACCCATAAGGATCGCATGAAATTCTACCGAATTGCGTTCGGTTCGTTACGCGAAGTTCAGGCCATCATTAGTCTCGAGCATCTATTTAGTCTAGAAGGATCTGCCGACCACCTCGGTGCGTTACTCTACAAGCTTACTCATAGCTAGACAGGAACTGGTGCCAGAAACTGTTCCAGCTGCCCGCTGCCGGATGCCTTATGAGTATCCTCCCCACGCTTAGCAAGGCATAGTTTTGACGCCAATCCCTCGATGAAATATTAAGAAGCTCCTGTAAATTTTTTGCCTGATAAACCCCTAATATTCTGCATTATTTTCTACTGTTTTTGATCACTTCGTTTGCACACGGACCCTAAAATATGATGTAGTTATAGATAAGGAGGGCTTAGATTTATGAGCAGCCAAAGAGACAAGGACGCCTCGAAAGAATCCTCACGTGAATCCAAGAAAGCCGTGCGCGCGAAGGTCCCCCTTCTCCCGCTGCGGGACGTGATCATATCTCCACATATGGTGGTTCCGCTCTTTGTTGGGCGAGAAAAATCCATCAATGCCCTCGAAGAATGTGTCGCTAAAAAGACCGACCTTTTTTTAGTCGCGCAAAGGCAAGCCACGACCGTAAATCCAGGAGAGAAAGATATCTTCACCGTTGGAACACTCGGTACGATCCTACAGATTTTAAGACTCCCCGATAACACCGTAAAAGTTTTGATCGAAGGTAAAAAGCGCGCGCGAATCTTGGAATATAAAGAGACCGACCGCATGATCGAAGCGGAGATCGAAGAGATCGCCGACGTTTCGTCCGCCTCAGTTGAACTTGAAGCGATGGTTCGCTCGCTTAAAGCTACCTTTGAAAATTATGTAAAACTCAATAAGCGGATTCCACCTGAGATGCTCATGAGCGTGAATACGATCGAAGATCCCTCACGTCTAGTGGATCTTGTGGTGGCGCATCTCAATTTGAAGCTGGATGACAAGCAAGAGATCCTAGAGACCGAAGATCCGGGTAAAAGGCTTGAGCGTTTATTGCACCTGATGCAAGGCGAGATTGAAATTTTGCAGGTCGAACGCAGAATTCGAACGCGCGTAAAGAAGCAAATGGAGCGCTCGCAAAAAGAGTATTACTTAAACGAACAGATGCAGGCGATTCAAAAGGAGCTCGGCGAGAAAGACGAGTTTAAGGCAGAACTTCAGGCCATCGAAAAACAGGTCCGCTCTAAGCCCATGAGCAAAGAGGCTAAAGAAAAAGCGATGCGTGAGCTCAAAAAGCTCAAGATGATGTCGCCCATGTCGGCCGAAGCCACTGTTGTTCGCAACTATATCGACTGGCTCATTTGTTTACCGTGGGCTGAATATACTCAAGATCGAAATGACGTAAAAGTCGCAAACGATGTCCTCGAAGAAGACCATTACGGGCTTGAAGAAGTGAAAGAGAGAATTCTTGAGTACTTGGCAGTCAGGGTGCTTACCGAAAATTCTAAGGGACAGATCATGTGTTTTGTCGGACCTCCCGGCGTAGGTAAAACCTCGCTCGCGAAGTCCATTGCGCGCTCCTTGCATAAAAAATTTGTTCGCTGTTCGCTCGGAGGCGTGAGGGATGAAGCTGAAATTCGTGGACACCGCCGTACCTACGTCGGTGCACTTCCCGGTAAAATCATTCAATCGCTTAAAAAGGCCGGATCATCCAATCCCGTCTTCTTGCTCGATGAAGTTGATAAGATGAGCATGGATTTTAGAGGCGATCCGTCCTCAGCCCTCCTTGAGGTTTTGGACCCTGAGCAAAACGTCGCATTCGGAGATCATTATCTCGAAGTGGATTACGATATTTCTAAGGTGATGTTTATACTCACAGCGAACTCCTTGCATACGATTCCAAGACCACTTTTAGATCGTATGGAAGTGATTTCGATTTCGGGTTACACCGAAGTGGAGAAATTCAACATCGTTAAAAAATATCTCATTACCAAGCAAATGGATGCTCACGGACTTAAATCAGGTGATATAGAAATTACCGATGATACGGTCAATGCGCTCATTCGCTTTTACACGCGTGAGGCGGGTGTTAGAAATCTTGAGCGTATGGTGGCGACCGTTTGCAGAAAGGTCGCAAAAAAAATTGTCGAGGCTCGAGCTGGGCTTGCCGCTGCTGCAGAAGAAACAGCAACGGATGGAAAGGTTAAAACCTCCAAAGCTGCGAAAGCGGCAAAGGTTAAAGCCGAGCCAGTTGGGCCGATCATTGTTAAAGACACCGATCTCGAAGAGATGCTTGGGCCTCCGAAGTACACGGTGAGCAAGGCTGAAGAGCAGAACGAAGTGGGTCTCACCAATGGTTTGGCTTACACCGAGGCTGGCGGCGACATGCTTCAGATCGAAGTGAGCGTCGTTGCAGGTAAGGGGCAGGTTAAGATCACGGGAAAGCTGGGCGAAGTGATGCAGGAGTCGGCAGCTACGGCCATGAGTTATGTCCGATCGCGCGCAGCTCTCTTGGGTCTCGACAAAGATTTTTATCAAAATGTCGATATCCACCTTCACGTCCCCGAAGGGGCCGTCCCGAAAGATGGGCCTTCTGCTGGGATTACGATGGCCACCGCTATTACAAGCGCGCTTTGCAAGATTCCGGTAAAGAAAGAAGTCGCGATGACCGGTGAGATTACGCTTCGCGGTCGCGTGCTTCCCATAGGTGGGCTCAAAGAAAAGCTACTCGCAGCAAAGA
Organism: uncultured Bacteriovoracaceae bacterium; assembly: GCA_964367865.1. Classification (GTDB taxonomy): domain Bacteria; phylum Bdellovibrionota; class UBA1018; order UBA1018; family UBA1018; genus CAYJBA01. The sequence continues at coordinate 2,898 of CAYJBA010000254.1, forward strand.
TTGGAAATATTAAGACCGTACTGATTCCCAAGGGAAACATTCCGGATCTTAAAAAGGTTCCAAAGGAAATAACTAATGGACTGAAGATCATACCGGTAGAAAGTGCGGATGAGGTCCTGAGACTCGCACTTGAACTGCCAGATCCTGAGAACTTCTTAGTAAAGCAGGGGGTCGACAGTTTACCGATTATTATGCCGACGGCTTTGGATCTGACTCATCAGGATAAGGCCAAAGCTAAGGGTGATGCGGTAAAGCACTGATCGAGCGCACTGAGATCTTCTTTTGATCGAATTCTGGTAGCCAACTTTTGTTGGCGGTGACTTTTTTTTGATCCGACATTAAGATTTGATGCTTTGCATCATTTTTGTGTCTTTTTGCCTTCTCAATTCATCTCAGTTCCCCTTCGATTAATCCCTTGACCCAAGCCTCGCTCTCGTCTATTTTCGGGCCCTTCGGAAACATTGGTCTTTCCACGCGAAAGGCCTGAATTTTTTTGTGTTAAAAAGGAAGGTACGCAGTTCATGCCCACAATTAATCAGCTGATTCGCCAGGGCCGCTCAAATAAAGCTTGGAAGACAAAGTCACCTGCTCTCCAAAGCTGCCCTCAACGACGCGGAGTTTGCACTCGCGTTTATACGACAACTCCCAAAAAACCCAATTCGGCTTTGAGAAAAGTTTGTCGTGTTCGTTTAACCAATGGTTACGAAGTCACTTCTTACATTCCAGGTGTCGGACACAATCTTCAGGAACACTCGATCGTTCTGATTCGCGGAGGCCGAGTAAAGGATCTTCCAGGCGTTCGTTATCACACCGTTCGCGGAACTCTCGATGCTCAAGGCGTTGCTAATCGCAAGCAGAGCCGTTCGAAGTACGGAACAAAACGCGGTGGCGCAGGAGCGGCCGGAGCAGCGGCAGGTGCAGCACCTGCTCCAGCAGCGGCAGCAACACCAGCGGCAACCTAAAAATTTAATCACATTGAGGAATTGAAAAATGGGTCGTAAAAAATATGTTCATAAACGTGAAATTCTCCCAGATCCGAAATTCAACGACGTCGTTGTTGCTAAGTTCATCAACACGCTCATGATCCAAGGAAAGCGCTCGATTGCTGAAGCGATTTTCTACGGTTGCGTAGATTCGATTCAAGCCAAGACTGGCGAAGACGGGCTCAAAGTATTCAAAAAAGGTCTTGAGAACATCAAGCCGATTCTCGAAGTTAAATCTCGCCGAGTCGGCGGCGCGACTTATCAGGTTCCAGTCGAAGTAAAACCTGCTCGTCGTCAATCGCTGGGTTCTCGCTGGCTCATCGATGCCTCTCGTAAACGCCCAGAGCACACCATGGCAGATCGTTTAGCTGCAGAAGTCACTGAAGCAGCAAATGGCCGCGGTGGCGCGATGAAAAAGCGCGAAGACGTGCATAAGATGGCGGAAGCTAATAAGGCTTTCGCACACTACCGTTGGTAATCCGCACTGGCTGAACGTCCAAGCACGAAAGTAGATCCCGCACTTTTCGCGATCCGAAACATCGGAATCATGGCGCATATCGATGCCGGCAAAACTACGACCACAGAGCGCATTCTTTATTACACGGGCAGGACCCATAAATTAGGCGAAGTCCACGAAGGCACGACCGTCATGGATTGGATGCCGCAGGAACAAGAACGCGGAATCACGATCACTTCTGCCGCGACGACCTG
>CAYJBA010000255.1:0-4549 GCA_964367865.1 uncultured Bacteriovoracaceae bacterium
GCTTAACGACACCCTATGCCTAGGGTAAATCAAAATCAATTGAGCCCCGATAGGAGCGTTTATTTTTTAAAATCTGAAATAGTTCAAAATGAGGTGTAAATTGCCAAGATTTATCGTTCTGATTTGCTCGCCACTCTTTTTCAATTTCATTATAGGTGGCTCTGCGTTTGCTTTCGATTACGGCCTCTATGATCTCCGTTTCTAAAAACTTACCGCTAGAATCAATATCGATTCGAGAAACAAGCGCAAGCCTGGGTACCAAGGGCTTTAGGCTGCATAAATTCTCTGAAAGCGCACGAGGCAACATATGAAACGCACGCTCTGGAAAATATACGCTGGTTCCACGCGACTGCGCATCTTTGTCGAGCGCCTCACCCGGCCGCACGTAATGACTGACGTCTGCAATGGCCACCCATAATCGAAAAGAGCGTTCTTTTTTTTCGACAAAAACCGCGTCATCGAAGTCCCGCGCTGTTTCGCCATCAATCGTAATAAACGGAACAGTTCTAAGATCAGTACGGTGTTCAAAATCCTTTTTATGAAGCTCCTTGCCCAATTTCGCGGCCTCGGCTTCGGCGGCCTCCGTATGTTCTTCGACCAAATTAAATTCATTAGCGATCATTCCAACATCAGCTGAGGGCGGAAGATTTTGGCCATAATTTTCTAAGATCTCAGCCGTTACATGAAATTGGCCTTTTTCATGAAAATGCAATTTTGCACGAACCCAAGAGTTTGGATCAATTCCAACTGGGGGTTTTTCGACAAACACTTCTTCGCGTGCGCGTTTTCTTTCATAAACGACCCAGCCCCCGCGCACGGATCCCATGGGGTGGGGAGTAAAGCGTCCGACAAGCTCTCGAAACCGATGCTCAAGGACTTTAAGTTTGACGACTTCGCCTTTTCGACCAAGCCATACCTCGACTCGATCGCCGTGAAATAGCCTTTCGGCCTCATGAGGTGGAACAAACGCGTCTTCATAATCGCGAGAGGCAAAGCCGATAAAGGCGAAACCTTTTCGATTTTTGTCGATCGTGCCTTTAAGCTGAATAAGAGCCGGCCCACCCGCTCTGGCACCGGTAGCACCTTTGGGCCGAGAATGGGACTTCGGCCCGGATCTAGCGCCGTGGGTTTTTCCCGTGCGATCACGAAACTCAAAAGAGTTCTTTTTTTTGTTTTCGTTTCGGAATCGACCTTTTTTAGGCATCGCTTCCGTACTCTACCTTAAACTCAGGGGCAGGGATAGGTATTGCCGATTTGATCCTGACAACGAGTGATGCGAATATCCCAGCGGACATTGACGCAACCGATTGTGGAGCCGGCATTGAAACCTAAACGCAAATATCCGTCGTTATTAATTACTCGCGTAAAATTACTTCCGGCGAAAAAAGCTTCAATGCCGTCCGACGCGTATAAACCCTGAGACGCATTACTTACGTCTACCGGATTTTTACAATCAGGTGAGCCAAAGAACCAAGTTAATCGCTCATGTCCCCAGTTTCCAGTGCTCGAAATATTAAGCTTATCGTTTTTTCTAACTACAATGCCCGGGTTCGCGGAATTACTGTCAGCCGGAGTACCGGGTCCCAATCGAGGAAAACTGATTGACGAAGAAAATGCAGAATAATAGTACTGACCCATCGCCATATCCATTCGACAAACCTGAACGCCGCCAATGGTTAAAAAATTTCCCATGTAAGTGCAGTTTCTATAAAAGAGCGCGGGATCTGATCCTGAAAAACAAGGTAGTCCATTTACAGACATTTGACCTGCAGGACACGAGCCGCCTGTAACTCCAGGTGATGCGTAGCCCCCCGTTAAATTGGTGCTTTGCACATCCCCTTTTCCACATCCCACGGGAATAAAAACAACGAGAAGAACCAACGAAATCAGCCAGCCTTTGAAAAAATCTTTTAGCCACATATTTTCACACGCGTCTCAACTGCGGACGCCTCCGATTCTATGCATATTCATGACTTGTGCCAAAATCAGTCGGCCGGTTAGGTCCGTTTTTGTCCATTATTTCAACCAGATAAAGCCGAAGCTCCGTTTAATTTTTAATAGAATCTGAATAGGTTTTAGCCACCTGTTCAAAAGAAAAGTATTTATGTTTTTGAAGAGGATGATACTCACGAAAGAATGAATAAAGAATTTGCCGGTGGAAAATCTGAAAATATCGCAACTTTTGTCAGACAGGTCTTTCAGCCTGAAGACCTAGTTCTGAGAGAGATTCGAAAGCGATCGACTTCAAAGGGGCTCCCTGAAATTCAAGTCGGCGAAATGGACGGGTTACATTTAGAGATTCTCACCCGTGCCTCTGGAGCAAAAAAAGCTGTGGAGATTGGAACGCTAGGTGGCTACTCCGGAGTCTGTATTGCCCGAGCAATGGGCCCAGGCGGAATGCTTTACACTTTCGAGGCGGACAAAAACCACGCAGCTGTTGCCCAGGAGTCCTTTGCACGTGCTGGCTTAAAAGAAAATACTGAAATTTTTATTGGCCCCGCCATTAAAAATCTTAACCTGATCGAAAAATATGGACCCTTTGATTTAGTTTTTATTGATGCGGATAAAGAAAACTACCCTAACTATCTAAAATGGGCTGCAGACCACCTAAAGTTGGGTGGCCTACTGCTGGGTGATAATACATTCGCCTTTGGAATGCTCGCCGACGAAACATTTGAAAATAGCGAAGACGCCACTACGGTTCGCTCGATTCGACTTTTTAACGAAGCCGCCGCACGAAGCGGTAGATTTCGCGCGACTCTTCTACCGACGGGCGAGGGTTTGACATTGGCTGTGAAAATTAAATAAGCTGAACTTGATTTACGCTGCCCGCTTTTGACCTTTGTTGGCGAGCTCTTGGTAATTGTCTCGATGCTTATTGAAGGATTCAGAAAGTTCCGGAAAAAAATCTTTTTTTCGAAAAACGATCGCTGTCGCACCAGGATTTCCTCCGAGTTGACTTAGAGCCTTGCAAATTCTAAATACTGGCCCGGCTATCCTGTGAGAAATAAAGATTCCTGCAACTAATATGAGCGAAAAATCTACGAAAGCCACCGCCGAAAAAACTCTCATTCTCAAATCTCGCTGCTGAGCTACAAATACCGAAAAATCATAGTTCTTCTCCAGACCTAAAGTCTTGGCGGCCATTTCAAACTTGTAGAAGAAGAACAAGTCGGCGAGATAAAGAAATCCCACACAGATGGTCGCTAAGATTGCAGCATATAGAACCATTCGCAGCTGAAATCGCGGATTAATTAGGATTTTTTCGCGGAGCCCCGGGTATATTTTCTTTTGTTTATCTCTAGTCATTTCCATTACGTTTCGACATTTTTCTAAAAATTATTAAACTGAAATTCTCCTGAAATTGCGGGGCGGATTTGCGTCGCATTGCGCTAAAGTCGGCCGAATTACGGCTTCGGGCCTTGGTCCCCTGGCCACTCTATGTTAAGCGTTGCCTAATTCAATACGTGCCCAGGTGGTGGAATTGGTAGACACACTCGTTTCAGGGGCGAGCGCCAAAAGCATGAAGGTTCGAGTCCTTTCCTGGGCACCATAATTATTAGAGATTAAATGATTCTGAAAGGACTCGAAGTGAGTCTTCCGGCCTGCTGTGCAGGCTGAGTGAGCCGGGAAGCGAACGAAAGGAAGACGAAGTGAGGCTACGCAACGAACGAGCGTGATGCGAGTGAGCGTAGTAGCCGAGTCCTTTCCTGGGCACCATAATCTACTCGGGCACAACTACGATATCCGCCCAGCCTTTCGAACTCCCAACGGAGCCATATCCTAGTTTCGCACGGATTCGGTATTTCTTAAGACTAGGGTCATGAAAATAGGGCATCCGCACTTCTTTATAGCCTCTTTTACTATCCTCTAGCGGTACATATGCTTGATCCCGAGGTCTTAAATACCGAACCGTCGCTTCATTTTCCGCCGCGACATAAACAGATCCTGGCGATTTGACAAAAATTTGTTCGAGCGCATCGATAATCGGCTCGCTTCGAATTCCTTCGTTACCTTTAAAAAGAAGCGCTAAGCGCTTTGGGGGAAGCATTTTCATCCACCACAAATTGCTTACGCTCTGTAGAGTGGTGGGTTCAAGCGAAGTAAAAAATCTATTTACGTGAACATAAATCTGTTCGGCTGTTCCTTCACCTCTGTCAAACCTTACTAGGCCGTGAATGGGTATTCGCTCTTCGCCAGATTCTATAAATTTAGCCTCGCCTTCAATGGTAAAGGCTTGGACGGATCGAATTCTGATGTTTTTATCGAGACCCTTAATGTTGGCCACAATTTGGTGAGTTTGGTCCGGCAAATTAACAATCTCTGAAAAATGCATAAAAGTTGAAAACCCATATGGCTGTACGGGCTTTAAAGAGCGACCCATTTTTAGACTTTTTTCTGAAATAAAGGAATTATCATCCAACGCAACCACGACCTTTGCATTAGGCGTTATTAAAAAAGGATAACCAGAATCAAAGCCCGCCGCCGGGTAGATCGATGATTCAACTTGATCAAGCTTGTTGCCGATTTTCTCATTAATCTGTACCCG
>CAYJBA010000256.1:0-420 GCA_964367865.1 uncultured Bacteriovoracaceae bacterium
AACTCCGCAGTTGGTGAGGATGTCGCAATAATCGATTCCCAATAGGGGAGCGCCGGGCCAATTGCTGTCCTTAAATTCCGAGCATCATTAAAAATTTTTACAAGATTGGCGTTTGCTGAAGAACTTATTCTTTCCTCAAGACCCAACGAAGGAAAATAATATGTAAAATAAAACGCTTCAACTTGTTGAAACAAAGTAGCAAATTTCAATACAACTTCATCTGCTGAATCGCCGATTCGAAAAATTGAAGTCATATTGCCCTCTCTTACCTTTTATTACGATAGTTTGTGGGGTCAAATAATAACTTCAGGTGTGTTAATACTAGCAAAAAGGCTATTTTCTAAACAACGGCCTCGACCGTTCGCGTTATTTGGTCTCGCCGGCTCGTTTTAGTGCTAGATCGGAAGAGCGTCGTGTAGG
>CAYJBA010000256.1:430-4548 GCA_964367865.1 uncultured Bacteriovoracaceae bacterium
TTATTAAAAAAGATAAAGACGTTACTGCTAGTAAGCTTTAAATTAGTGAGCATTCCTTATGGATAAAAGCCAAGCACCCTCTACAGAAGACGGGAACCAAGCGCGTCTTACTTCTTTTGAATCAGAAAAGGGACTAATCGTCTGGATTGATGTACTTGGGACGTCGAAAATGAAATCAACCCACGACATGAAGGGGCTTACGTTATTTTTGTCTGCGATTGCTTCTATTGTTTCTGGCATTATCGAAAAACCGACTAAGCGTAAGCCCAATTTACCGAACGCGATAGTAGTAGGGGATGCTATTTGTATAGCACAAAGTGCAGACAATATGGAAGCTCGTGAATCCGTTGTATCTTCTGCGATCGCAGTTTCAACAAGTTTATTTGGACATGGTTTGTCCCATAGAGGTGTGATTGTTGAAGGTGGTGTTTCGTGCGGCCCAGCGTACTCATCAACGCCGACTTTTGAATACATTACTGGCTTAGGAGTACTTGAAGCAGTAAAAGCCGAAAGAGAATTAAAAGTAGTTGGACTAAAGATTGATGGCAAACTAAATTCAGAGATTGAAAAGTGGAAAAACACTTACACAAAAGAAGCTTTTTTTACGCTTTCGGGGGGTTGTTTTTCCTAACCTCAATTACACACCTTTCTGCGTGGGAGGCATTTACTCGTAAGCACTGGGGCGCACATCCCTATGTCGCTGCAGCATCGCAATTGATAAATAAATACAAAGAAAACCGTCTTTTGGAATAACAGAACAAATTAAACCCTCTCTCAAGGGGGCAATGGCTCAGTCTGAGTAATTCGACCAATAGTTTAGTAATGATCTTAACAGTGCGGATATCTATACCCATGCCGACGCCAGGCCCGGATTAATTTAGAAAGTATTGGTCATAAACGGTAAACAATTATTGAGTCACTTAAGAAACTCGGAAATATCGACCTTCAATACTCTAGCCACTCGATCGAGCGTTGGTAAACTGACGCTATATTTGCCACTCTCAATTCTCTGAAACCATCTTCGTTCTAGTCCTAAGCTCATCATGTCTTCTTGCGTTAAGTGTTTTGCTTCGCGAATTCTGCGAATATTATTGGAGATCTTTCGCATGAGCCTCCAATAGCGCTCGTCTAGTGTGGTTTTCGTTTTGTGTTTCTTATCCACGATTTGTATATCGTGGTCCATGCGGTCGGTTTAACCCACGGTCTAAACCAACCGTCCATTTTTGACGATATAGTTATATGAGTCCGAATAGAATTGTGACTATTAATTTCATGTTTTTATTAAGTTGCGCATCTGTCCCGCCTTTGAGCGATTTAGGCGCTAAGGTGCGTTTAGTAAACAGTTCTCCTAATATCAAAGACTGCAAATATATATCTCAAATAAAGGGAGAAGGGACCATCGGGCTCGGTTGGACCGATGACAAGATCTATGAATCTTCACGAAATAACTTAAAAGAAAAGGCCGCCTCGGTCGGCGCAAATACGGTAGAAATAATTGAAGAGTACACTCGTAATATAACTGGAGAGGCATATACCTGTAAATTCGATTAGAGATAAGCTGAGTCATGCTTAGACGTGGACAAATGAAAACTGGGAAACTTTTAGATGAATTTGTTTCGGGCATTTGGTTCCTGGCTAAGGCATCAATTCTTATTTTAGGCTTTATTCATCTCGCGGAATTATTAGCTCCACCCAAAGCCAAAACATCACGGCCAGAAAAATCTCTTCTTTTCATGCCCAAAATTGACATGAGTCCTAAGGTTGATCCCATGGCTATAAAAGTAGCTAAACAAGAGTCGATAGAGAATCTAAATAGGGCGATAGAAAAGGCAAATAAAGCTATAAATTCTCCAGAATTCCAAAAGCGCATCAAATTAGCCACCGACGCCTATCATAAGCCCATCCCATTGCCGATATCACTTGAAGAGTGCCAGAAGTGGGCCGATGGCCTGAATCTTGATACTGAGAATGTAATTGCCCCAGCGAGATGCGAAGCCGTAAATCAAGGTCGCAATTAGTCGAATTTGTATTTGTTTCTCAAGACGTCAATTCCGCTCGGGTTATGTTTTGCTAACGCAACATCATCTCTAAAGTGGGATATGCAGTCAAGATAGTCCCTTTCACTAGTATGGCCAAAAATATTGTCGTGAGCGCAGTCCAGGACGGCACCAGCTCCACTGGGAATACCGAGAAGGAAATAATCCTTCATAATGTCAGCAACATCCTGCCACTGTCCATATTGGCTAGGTAAGGAGCATTTCTGTAAATCGGTATCTAGGCAGTTTAGACCTACGTCGTAAAGGATCTGTAGAATAGGGGCTTCACGGTCGGCTACCCTATCAAGCCAAAGCCCCAAGCGTGCGGCTTCTTCTAGATCTGGCGAATCCAGCCGGGCAATAAGTGTTTTGGTTGCCCAAAGAAGAGGCAATTGGCGTTTTGAATGTATGCCCAGTTTAAATAGAGAAAGCTCGGTGGAGAGGTTTTCATTCCTTATATGATCGGAAAGTCCTGGCTCCAATTCTGAGCGTGATAAAAATGGTTCAGGTTTAATCGTAATCGTTGTTGGCAAAGTAAATAGCGCAGAGGCTGATGCCCTTAGTATTGATGAGTGGGGAATTAAACCTTTCAGGTCCTCGAGTTGACTTGATGGCTGTCCAAATGCGAAAAAATGCGCGCGTTTCATAAAAGACAGCCAAGTTGAACCCAGTAAAAGGATTAATAAAATCCAAAATCGTCTGGTTGTCTTTGATTTCCCACGCATTTGTACATCTTATCGTAATTTATAAGAACTCTGGATGCGTCTTAATCGACATAGTATACCGCCTTGTAGTTGTTGAGGTTCATTCGATAAGAGGCAAACGGCTACTTATCTCGTCATTTACAATTTCAGCATCAGTGATGTTTCGCGACGTAGTGTTTAATGCTACACGAGCCCTTGCTTCAGCTAAAGCGCCAGAGATATCTACGTGTTCTATTTTGATTTCATGTTTATCGATTAAAAGTCCATAAAGTCTATGAAGCATTTCGCGTAGTTTCGCGACAGCAGAGTGCTGGTTCGCGGCCTTAGCGTCATGCAAGTCTTGATAGGTTTCGCGAACCGCTCTAATCAAATTGTATTCCCCTTCGTCTATTATGACTTTTCTAGCCTTATCAATTGCAGCAACAATTTCCTGATTCTCATGTAACATTCTCCAGGCGGTATTTTTCGCAAACGCTGGGGCGTAGCCAGCGGCTATTGCGGCTCTACTTCCATTTCCATCTTTTAGGTATTCAGCGACAAAGCGAGCCTGTTTTGGATTTAAGGACATCAACCTATCGCTTCCTTTCTTTTTTCCAGAAGCCGTTCCATTTGACTCGCGAACTGAGCAACGAGATGTCTAGAATTTCCAGCTCCCGTTTCCTCAAGAACGGCAACAAGGCCTGGGGACTGTTTTTCAAGCTCTTGGACTAATTGCTGAGCTAGTTTTATCCTTTGGTCGGCTTTATCTCCAAAGACGGCGCGAATGCCTTTTTCTTCGTCTTGAGCAAACAACGAACGATCTAGATCGCTCATTTGTCTATAGCGGCCAGCGACATTACTTGTCTCCTGTGCAATGAAGCTACCAATCTCTTTTGTGAAGCCAGCAGCAGATAGCCAGCCTCGCGCCGCCTTATCAAATTGGTGTGTTGTGTGTGTATATTCCGCACCTGATTCAACAAGTAAGGGCATTTGAAAGTCTTCTGGTTTTGCGGGGGGAAAACCCTGATCTATAGGATGAATATTCTTTGTTGGCTCAAGAGGGGCGATACCGTCTTTAGCTAAAGCTTTATTTACAATTTCTGGACTGTGACCAACCTCGACTAGCCAACCCGCCATTTTGGTAAGTTGATCAGGGGAAAGGTTGAGGTTTGTAGGATTTTGAATGTGTGTTTGTGTATTAGGAGTAGCGGTCGAAGTATTTATCCGGTCCAGTGATGAGTCGTTTTCCATAAAATGCTCCTTGGTAAAAAATTTTTAAAAAAATAGGGGAATTAAAAACTGTTTACGCGCAGGTACCGCTAAAAGGGTATGGTTCAAACAATCTTTGGGGGGGGGGGGGGGGGGGGGGGGGGGGGGGGGGGGGGGGGGGGGGGGGGGG
>CAYJBA010000257.1:0-4547 GCA_964367865.1 uncultured Bacteriovoracaceae bacterium
GATATATGCAGTAATTAAAAATATATGTAGAAAGTCCGTAAAGCTAATGAGCGCATTTGAATTTGGAGAAAATTATTACGGCGGACTCAATAAAGACAAGGGTCCTAATGTTAAATTTACTGGAGAAACCTTTACCATCAATAATTTATGTCTTTATCCAAACGGAAACCCCTCGGGAGTCGGCTATTCGGCGAATGGCCTAAAATGTTTCAATGGGATCGATCTGCTCTCAAAGCAACCAGACGCCGAGGCAAAGGAATTGGCCACGAGTTATTACCAGGACTATGAAAACCACGAAAGATGGAATAGTGAGTATCCGCGATCGGGCCAAAGCGAAAACGAATTTGTCACTGCGATGCTTAAAAAATCAAATAACCTCGATTGTGAATACGTATTAGCGAACCCAACAAAGCGTCAAGCTCAGTCGGATCTTGTCGTTAAAAATGCGAAATCATCACAAAGCGGAATCAAAACCTCGACGACTAAAATCACTGGGATCATGGGAGAATAGGATCATTTATGAGAATGAATAAATCGATTGCATTAATATTTTTAGCCACCGCTTTTCCAACTCTCGGTTTCGCCTTTACCTATACCGAAGAAAGCTACTACGACAACCTGAGTATGAGCACACCCTTTAGCTGTCAGAGCTTAGCTAGATCCTCGCATGGAATCAGGCTGAGCGTCTCGTGCTTCGATAAAGAAGGCGATGCCATTGCAGGCAAGCTATTAAAAGGGCCTTTTAACTGTATCAAAGGTCAAGTTGAGGCACTTCCGGCGTCTTTTGAAAACTCAGCTTACCGTGGCTTTTTGGCAAGTGAGGGCGTTTCTCGCGTATCTGTAAAATTTTCTGATTTATCCAGATACACTGAAAAAGAAATGGAAACAAAGAAGTCAGATCACGGTCCCCGACTTCAGATTGTAAAAATAATAGAAAAAATGGATTATAAAGATCAAACGTGGAAATTGAGCAGTATAGAGGCGGTGTCTCCAAGCACCCTCTCGGATTTTAAAAAACACGGACAAAATTGGGGCATTGAATACGAAAACGCTTCGACTACAGTTTCCCGATCAGAAGTAAAGGTTAAAATTCCTAGCGACTTTTTTTCAGCCGATGTCGAAGTCCCATGCATATACAAATCTAAAGCCACAAGCTGTGTTTTTGCTCGAGGAAAAAATCTAGCGGCTGTCCAGATTCAAAGGCCCATATTCAGAGCCCGGTATGAAAGACAACTCACCTTAGAACGCGAGTACTCGCGGGACTCAAAGTGCAACGGATCTTTAGCCGAGGATTTAAAAGATGCGTACTTTCATTGGACAAATAAGAAGAAAGAATCCAGTGCCCCGGCTGAGCAAATCGAGGAATACAACCAAGCTGTAGGTCAAGTGATCTACTTGCTTCAGGCCGAAGGAAATTAAAATATGAGAAACTTTAAAAAATCCTTGAAGCACATTTTAGTACTTAGCCTGCTCTTATCGTTGATCAGCCCACCCAAAGCCCATACCATGGGTTGGCTCGGAAAAGCCCTAGTCGTAGGAGGCGCAGCGCTCGGCGGCTATCTTTTTGGTAGAAGCAGAGGCCGCACGACCAACAACTATTATAGTGATGATAGTGCTGGGGGTGGCGGCGGATATAGCGGCCCCTCCGCCGCTGAGATGCAAAGTGCAATTGCCGGTGGGATTAAGCAATCCCTCCCTGGTATAAAAGACGCTATTGCAGATGGATACCGGATGGCCAATCTCCGCTTAGAGCGCCGTAAACTCATTAAGCAATTAGCGGACAATGAGTTCACATTAAATAATAAGAAAGTTCATTTGAGTCAGAAAATTTCTGAACTAAGAGAAATACATTCAGTGCAAAACGTATGTGCTGCTTTTTGTGGTGGTTTAAATGAAAATGGACAGCTTGTTGCCCAATCCATTACGGCATTGGGATCGGATCAGGCGAGCGCATTTTCTAGACTTTCAGGCCAATGTTCTGAAGGGTTTATTTTTAGAAATATAAGAATGGGTCGCTTAGCCAATGGGATGGAGCTTCAAGAGCTTGTACAGGCGCGAGACGAGACTGTGTGCCAGGGTCCGATTACGCGTGCCAAGAGCACTGATGTTCAACTGCAACCAGCGATTGAGGCAAGCTCATCTGACGAAAAGTAGAATATTTATTTAAAATCCCTAGACTCGATTTCAAATGCCGAGTCTAGGGATTCCATTCCACGAACAATCAGACTCACTAGATTTGCATCCTTTTGAACTTTTCCGCTCACGAGTAAAAACGGGCCTTCTTTAAAAATTTTTTCGTATCTCTCGTAAACATCTTTATGAATAATTAAATCCATAAAACCCTCCTCGTCTTCTAACGTGGCAAAGGCGGTGCCCTTAGCTGTAGGCGGCCGCTGGCGCGCGATCACAAGGCCTGCGATCTTTGCAGTTTGCCCCCCCTTTAAATTTTTAATCAGAGTCGTTGTAGTTTTAGGAATTTTTTTCGGCCACGCCTTTCTAAAGGCCACCATGGGGTGACCCCGAATCGATAGACCAAAAGACCGGTAATCTGAGTAAATAGCCTGATCTTCGGTTAGAGGTTTAAACTCTGATCCAGACTCAGTCGCGAGATTGCATTCAGAAAAAAGACTGAGTTGCTGAGTGCCGGCGACGGTTTGACGTCTCACCACGGCATGCGTTCCTAAGAGATACCAAAGGGCATCGCGCTGATTCATTTTAAAAATAGAAAATGTGTCTCCCATAGCAAGAGTATTAAGAACACGAAGTGGGAGCTTGGACCTTGAGACAAAATCAGAAAGACTTTGAAATGAGCGGCGTCCTCTCTCCTCTAAAAGCTGCAACACTGTAGTACGCGAAATTCCACTCACGCCTCGAAAGCCTAGGCGAACGGCGCCCTGCTCCATCTTGCAATCCCAACCCGAGAGATGAGGATCAATTGGCAAGACCTGAGCTCCATGTCGTTTGGCATCATCGATCAGCGTGTGGTTGGCGTAAAATCCCATAGGTTGAGAATTAACGAGAGCACAGAGAAACTCGGCTGGGTAATGGCACTTTAAATAAGAAGACGCGTACGCGAGTAACGCAAACGACGACGCATGCGATTCAGGAAAGCCATACTCGGCGAATCCCTGAATCTGAAGAAATAGCCTCTGAACGAACTCTTCGGGTAATCCACTTTTAAGTAACCCATCTTGCAGCCTCCTTCCTATTTTCTCGATTGAACCACTCGATCTCCAAGCACCGATCGCGCGACGAAGTTCGTCTGCTTCGCCTGGCGTAAACCCCGCCATGACGATTGCAATTTTCATGACCTGCTCTTGAAAAAGTGGAACCCCAAGCGTTCGCTCTAAAATCGGTTCCATCCTGGGGTCAGGCGACCGCGGAGACTCGAGTCCCCTGCGGCGCCTCAGATACGGATGCACCATCTGACCGACAATAGGTCCGGGTCGCACGATGGCCACTTCGATGACGAGGTCATAGAAAGTTTTTGGGAGTAGGCGCTTAAGCATGCTCATCTGCGCACGCGACTCAATCTGAAAAACTCCAACCGTGTCCCCTTTTTGAATCATCGAATAAGTCATAGGGTCTTCGGCGGGAATCGTTGCCAGGGTCAGATTTTTTCCAGTTGCGTTGACGAGGTCAATTGTTTTACGAAGTGCGGAGAGCATTCCTAAAGCCAAGACATCGACTTTAAGAAGTCCGATAATCGAAAGATCCTCCTTATCCCATTGGACGATCGTGCGACCCTCCATTCTTGCAGGCTCAATGGGTACGGTTTCAATAATGGGTTCTGCCGAAAGCGTAAAGCCGCCCGAATGAATCGAAAGATGGCGTGGAAATCCTCTGATCTCGTCTTTAAGTTTAATCACGCTTGGGTGCTCCCGATCGAGACCCATCGCCTTGGTTAAATCCCGAAACGCAGATTTGGTGCGGTACGTGATGACGGCTGCGACCATTCCGGCGCGGTCACGGCCGTATTTTTCGTAGATATGCTGAATCACCTCTTCGCGCCGCTCATGCTCAAAATCCACGTCGATATCAGGTGGCTCCCCGCGCTCGGCTGAGATAAAGCGCTCAAAAAGGAGGCTCATCCGAACGGGGTCAACCGCTGTGATTCCAAGGCAATAACAAATGACGGAATTGGCTGCCGAACCCCGACCCTGACATAAGATTTTACGCGCGCGGGCGAACTCGACAATTTCCCAGATGGTCAGAAAATAATCTGCAAACTTAAGTTCACGAACGAGTTTAAATTCGTACTCAATTTGCTTGCGTACATCTTGGGGTATGCCGTCGGGATAGTGACCGCGTGCCCCCTCCCAAGTCAGGCGCTCGAGATAACCTTGTGGCGTTTCGCCCGCTGGAATCCACTCTGATGGATAATAGTAGCGTAACTCCGAGCAAGAAAACGTGCAGCGCTCAGCAATATCCACTGATGCCTGAATCGCCTCAGGTAAATCTGAAAAAAGTTTCTGCATTTGCCTAGGCGATTTAAGATACCGCTCTGCATTTGAAAAAAGGCCGGCACCCACTTGATCGAGTGGTGT
>CAYJBA010000258.1:0-4544 GCA_964367865.1 uncultured Bacteriovoracaceae bacterium
TCGTGGTCAAAGGAGAAAAACTTCTCGGAATCATTACCGACGGAGATCTTAAACGGGCGCTTAAGTTTCGCGAAAAATTTTTTTCGACCCGGGCTTCAGAAGTGATGACGAAAAAGCCAATCACTTGCACAGAGGAGATGATGGCCCACGAAGCTCTTAAGCTGATGGAAGATCGTCCCAATCAGATCAGCGTTTTACCCGTAGTAGATTCGCGAGGAAGCTGGAAAGGGCTCGTTAGGCTGCATGACCTTATCGGCTCGTTCTGACGCAGAGGCTTGTCCTTCTTGTGGTGGTGCTACGGCTTGGCGCCCTTTGCATCCTTTTCCGGTTTTGGTTCAGCTCCTTTTCGGCGCGAGTTTTGTTCTTTTTTTGTTTTTTTTAGATCAGATGCAAAGTCGGAGGGTTTATGTCTGGCTTTGGACCGTTGTTCAGGTCGTCTTAGGAGGATTTCTCATATATGGACGCTATCGTGCAAAATTAAGAGTTTTACGTTGCATACGCTGTGGGCAGGATTTACGATAAGATATTAAAATTTCAGGCATTGTGGCTTTTCTTAAACCTAAAACAGGAGGCACTCAGCGTGCAGAACGTCAATGGTCGTACCGAAAAAAATGGAATTTTTAGAATCTCATCTCTAGCGATTTCAGGAGTCCTATCTTTTATCGTGGTGATCGCGTGTTCGGATTCTCCTGCAAAGGCAAAACCTAATTTTGTTGTAAAAGAGGCGCCTAAGCCGGGTTTAGTAGCCAAGATCGGAAGCGAAGAAATAACCGAGGAGATGCTCATCGGTGATGACAAGCTCGATTTTATCGAGCTCAAAAAGCGCGAGTATGATCTTCGAATGGATCGCCTTCAAAAGCTGATGGTCGATAAGCTCATTGGTGCGGAAGCTAAAGCAGCTTCTATGTCGCTGGATGATTTCGTGAACAAAAAAATCATCGGTGGTGAAATCAAGGTCTCCGATTCACAGTATAAAAAATTCGTAGCTGAAAAGCACATTCCAGAGAGTCAGATTAATCCACAGATCAAAGAGCGTATTAATCAATATCTTCAGCAGATGGAAAAGCAAGAAAAGGTAAAAGCACATATCGCAAAGCTAACTAAATCATCACCTGTAGAAGTCTACTTTAAAAAACCAGGCGGAATCACTGTTGAAATCGGCAAGTCTCCAACTTTTGGTGGCGAAAAAGCTAAGGTGACCATTGTTGAGTTTTCAGACTTTCAATGTCCCTATTGCTCTAAGGCTGCTGAGACCGTTACTGAGATCAAAAAGAAGTACGGAAGCAAAGTACGTGTCGCGTTTAAGCATTTTCCGCTTCCCATGCATAAAGATGCACGGCCTGCATCTGAAGCATCGATGTGCGTCAGTGAGCAAAGTGTCGATAAGTTTTGGAAATTTCATGACAAAGCCTTCAAGCAACAAGACAAGCTTTCTACCGCAGATATTGAGAGCCTAGTTACCGCTTCTGGAGCTGATTTGGCGAAATTTAAAGAGTGCTTAGGCACTAAGAAGTTCGCCGATTTCATTCAGCAGGACATGATGTATGGCGAGAAAATCGGCGTGAAATCGACGCCGACGTTCTTCGTTAATGGTCAACTCATCAGCGGCGCTCGTTCGCTTGAGGAGTTTTCTGAAATTATTGACGAAGAGATGTCAGCACAATAGGTGGCCCCCTCCTTTTGGTTTAGGATTGCGTTACGCCCCGAATACTCAACGTGTTTGGGGCGTTTTTGTATTTGAACTACATGGCAAATAGGCAGCTGGCATCGTTCTCTGTAATCCGTTTCGTTCTCTGTAATCCGTTTCGGACATCTGTCAAAAGCGTAAACACTTATACGGTCAAAATAGGGTACTGAATTTTTGCAGGAAATATCTAATTTTCCGTTAAGGTCTTGAAATCTGAAAGGCTTCTTTGAAAGAGCCCCATTTGTCGATCCTTTGGCCCGACACTTGCTCATGTGCGGCCGAGGCACGTGTTTTCAGCGCTTAAGCTGAACTGCGGAAAAACAGTTTTTATGAAGTTAAAGTTAATGAGTAGAGTTTCTCTTTTCTTTGTGCTTTCGTCCTTTGCAAGCTTGGCTGTCTCTCACCCACTTAAAGCAGAAGACAAAATTTCTATCTCAAATAAAATGAGCCCCTACAGGGACCAAGAGTCTGTACTTTGGGACGGATCACGCAAGAATAATAAACTTCCCGGTGGGAGTTTTCCGTCAGGAGTGCCAATACCCTCAGGGATTCAAAATGTAAAAGAGGCAGACGCAGGCGAAAAACTGCGCCAATTGAGGACGCGCGAACCTATTCTCTGGGGAGAAAGTTCTAAAGTCGAAACAACTTTTATTTCTAAGAAGCCTTCAGCTTTTGAAAAAATAGTTCAGTCTATGAAAAGGCTCAGGGGCCTTAGACTTCTCAATTTGTTGGGAATATCCGGAAGCTCACTTTTTTTGACTTACTCCGATATTTCTCAAGCGCCAGTATCAGATTTACCTTTGACCTCAATCAAGACCAAAGAAGTACAAGCTTTAGCTGGATCAGCAGGTCAATCTACTCAAATCTTAGCGACACCATCTGATCGTTGATTTGCTTACTATTGATGCTTTTAATCACGTCTCCGTTTTTCAGATCTGAGTTGTTATAAAGGTTAGCAGGCGGAACCTGATGCACTCTTTCATCATCTACAAATACAAAAGAGTTCGCTACAGTTACGCTCACTGCAAGCAACACTAGTTTCGTATACCAATCTCCATTCGGGTCATTTTTTAGCTAAAATCTTTTTCCACTCCGCACATTCTTCCTGAAGGCGAAGATCTTTGCGAATTCCGGATGCGCCTCTGAGGGCTCGAAGAGTTTCTAGAGTTTTTCGTTGCAAGCCCGGATCAGATTTCTTATCGAGCAACGGAGCTAAATCCTTGGCAGAATTTTTTGCGTGAAGCGCAACCAGAGCGGTGAGAGCGTGCTGGGGTACCCATTGGGATTTGCCTTGATGGTAGTTTATAGGGTCAAGCGCTGCGGCCACCAATGCCTTTTCTATTCCAACGGGCTTTAAAATGTGGGAAATATCCACAGCCTGCAACCGCACGACTAAGGCCTTGTCCTTGAAAAGGGGTAAAATCTCAGATGCGGTTTTGGGGTTATTGATCCGAGCCAAAGCTTGAAGTGCGCCGCTTCGAATCATCCAAGAAGGATCTTTTAGAAAGGGAACAATCGCGGGGGCAATTGGAGTTCCGCCGATCTTGGCAGCACCCATGAGAGCAATGTAGCGATCAGCATCTTCATTAGATTTTTTTTTAGCAATTTCTAAGAGGGGGGCGACGCTACCTATTCCGTAATCTTGTTCCCAATGCTGTAAAAGTGCCGAAAACGCCAGATGGTTACGATTTTTTACCTCGCCCTGGAGTCGCTTTGAAAGGTTTTTAGGAACCGAAGCCGAAGCAATAGAAATAAAAGCAAATGTGGCCGCACAAACGACGACCGCGCCAAAAGAACTTCTAGCCGTTAAGCATCTTTTCAAATTCAGCCACCAAGTCTGCATCAGAGGTCTCAATACTACCTCCGGCCGCTGGAGTTGTCGAGGCCGATGGTGATGGTACGGCTTCTACTGAAACCAATGTCGGTTCGGGTACCTTGGGAGCAGGTGCTGGAGCAGCAGCGGTTGCCTCAATGCTGGCTGGCGCCACGGTGGGAGTTGCCCCAGGTTTTAGACTTTGTTCAACTTGGTCAACTAAATTTTCAAATTGAGGTGTCGGTTCTGACGACGGTGAGCTCGCTGCGGGTGCTGCGGGAGGAGTCGCAGCCAAAGCAGCCGATCCAGAAATCGACGTAGCAGCGGAGGCCGCAGCTGTAACTAAAGCAGATTCAACAGCCGGAGTTTCAGCAGTGGGAGATTTTCCACCCATTTGAGCTTTGAGAGCTAAATTTTCTTGCTGAAGCTTTTTTAAATTCGCCAAATCATCTTCAATCACGCTGTATTCAGCCAATTTTCCTTCGAGCTCGTCAATTTTTGTTTGAAGACTCTTAATCGTCGCGGCGTCGGCACTGTTGGGTCCGCCGGATGATACAGGCGCGGCTGACTTAGTTTCGGCGGCTATCGCGCCCCCAGCGGCTCTGGCAGCGGCAAGCTCTTTTTCAATATTGGATCGATCAGCAAAAAGTCTTTCGAGGGCAGCAGTTTGTTCTGCCATTTTTTCCTCAAGGGTCGCTAGTTTTTTTAGTACCTGAGGATCCGATCCAGCTATTGTACCCCCGCCTCCGGAAGTTGCAGTCGCATTACCATTTGAAAGCAGGCCAAAAAGCTGCCCGCGCATTTGTTGTGCATCGGTGAGAAGTTCATTGAGATAAGTTTTAACGACTCCAGCTGGTACCGCATCGGCGATAACGCCCATTTTTCTTTTGGTGAGGAGCCAAAAAACGGCGTAGCCGCCGCAGAGGATAAAAATAAAAAGCGCCTCAAACAAAAGTGCTTCAGGCGTAAACTTGGAAAACAAATAGCCCCAAGATGTCATTCTTTGACCCCCTGACTCGAGTCCATCATGGACCCATGCCCTGA
>CAYJBA010000259.1:0-4532 GCA_964367865.1 uncultured Bacteriovoracaceae bacterium
GGTTCGAAAATTCGCATGTATTTTGACCCAAAAAAAGGGGAGCGTAAGCGTTTTGAATTGATTGTAAAGGTTTTAGAGTACACCCCGGGCCAAAAAGTGAGACTCGCGGTAGTACTAGATTCAACCGGCCGACTCACTCAACTTTTTTCAAAAATAGAGTGGAATTTGGAATTAATTAATCCCAATCCCCCCTCGGGTGACACGACCCTCATTCGGGGCACTGAAACTGTGACAACTCGGCATTGGAGATCCAGACTTTTGACTCGAATTGCTCGTCGCATTGTTTTAAATCAGCTCTTTTACCCGGACCTCATAAGACTGAGTCGAATTACGCAGCCTGATGTCCCGAAGGGAGTTTCGGCGGTTGACCACTAACCGGTGGTTTAGAACTCTGTATAAAATCTTTGACCCTGATCCATCCGTTTATTGTAGATTTTTGACAAACCCAGGACTTTGTTGGAAGCGCACCCTGAGTCATCGCGGCTAAGACAAATGAAGGTGTTAAAGGACCATGTACAGTTTTGAGGTCGTACACCCAAAGGTCCGCTTTGGGATCCTCTGAGCCTTTAAAAATTCCAGAAAATGCAATGGTCGAACGTTTTCCGTCTTTCTCAGACCAGCATTCGGTTTCAAAATCGATCTCCTGGCTAAAAAGCATTTGAGCAATTTTTTGATCGTCAAAAGGACCTACGATTTGAGAGCCGTTGTTTACAGTCCAACGCACTTCTTGAGTATTGAGAATCATCGTTCCAAATTTCGTAGAATCCTGACTGGCCTCTGCCGTGGGTGAAGCCGGGAGGTGTACGGTGTCGGCTCCTTCTCCTTTCTGCCTGTACCCTGTCACAGAATAGCACTTTGTAACGCCCGTATCCTGGGTCAACCGCCGCTCATCGACCATTTGAGTCTGATACGCAGTATGAATTAAAAGGTATAGATCATGTGAGATGAGTAAATTCATTCCGCCGTCGGCCGATAAATGCATAAGTGCGCGAGCGCAGTTAACGACTTCGCCAACTGCGGACAACTGCTCCGACTCAGAGGACATGACAGCACCCATCGCGACAGTGCCCACGTGTAAACCCACTCCCGCCCAGAGCATCGGCTGGCCATCGTTTTTTCTAGATTCGTTTAGCGAGATTAAATCGTTGCGTATGGCTAAAGCGCAGCCCATCGCCTTTTTTGCACTCTCTTCATGATCACCGACCCAATAGGCGGTAAAGGAGGATTCGCCGTACTTTTCGAAATATCCGCCAAACTCGGCGATATGTGTTCTTCCGATTAGAAAAAAATCACTCAGGAGAACAAATACCTCTTGAGGGGGTAATTTTTCTATGAGGGGGTTGAGATGGTGAAGTCCCCCATGAAGAACCACTGCTCGGCAAAGTAGCGGACTAGCACCCGGAGGAAGCATGTTTCGAAACCCAAAAGCCGCATCAGGTGCAAAGGAGTACGCACGCTGAACCTCAATCCAAATACGCTTTAAAATTAGTGGAAACCGGTCCGAAAACGCAAAGTAAGCTGCCAATATCGTCCAGACGAATAGCGAGGCGATAGCGAGAAATATAAAAGCTTCGACGCCTAGTCCTAAACCCTGAACATTGACCTCTTCAGTGGCCACGACTTGAAAATCATCATTTCCAAATGGCTCGACAGCCGCGGCTGCTTGGCCTCCCGGCAGTTCAATTTGAGTGAAATATCCGTGGGGTTTAAGAGGGTAGTTTTCACTTACGATCTTTTCTGCAACGTGCTGCTCCACTTCGGTGCTTCCAAATCCAAAAATTGAATTTCTGCCGAAAAATATAAAATAGGTCGGCGGGACCGGCGTGGGAATGGGCAAGTAGAAAAATTTCATGTCGATTGAAGCAACAACTACAGCGTCTTTTCCGTAACGTGATTTCCAATAGGGCAAGACCAAAGCCATGAGTCCGTACGCTTTTCCCTCATTCGAGGTCGCTCTCGCAAACAGGAGGGTTTTATCGAGCATTCGACCCAATAATCTTTCTTCAAACATTTGATCATTCGGCACGGGTGGAATTAACGAAATGGCCCCTGTGACAGTCTCCGAGTTGTTCAGCGATAAAGATCGCTTTAACCCCTCTTTGATATTCCCCTCCCAAAGAGTGAGCTGTCTGATCACCGGATCACTGCTAAAAACAGCGAGGTCAGGCGAGTTGGGCACCATGGATTGCTCCACGACGGCTCCTACTACGGAGCGAATCCGCTGAATTTCACGATTAAAGTGCGCCGCTAGGATGCCTGCGTGTTCTTGGAGCCTACGCTCCGATTGTGCGCGTTTTTCGTTTTTCCATTTTTCAGAAACTTGCTTCGGAATCCAGCTTGCAACCATCAAACTTGCAAGAACGACGATCAAAAACGTAAATTCGTACCTTCCAATTCGCCTAAAAGGATTAAATCGCGAAAAAAGAGCCCAAGCTTTTTTGGGCTTAGGCTTTGGACGAGCCTTTTCGCTCACCCAAAAAAAGCCGGTAAATTTTCTAAAAATAATTTTCAGATTCACTCAAAATCTTATCGGTACTTCTCTTCGTAATTTTAAGGACTTAGAGAGTTTTCAGTGCAATGCATTAAATGCGAAACTCCTGAGGAGAAATGGGTTTATTTAACAAAAATAAATACTTAGCTATTTGCATCAATTAAGGGCTCGCCCCTTCAAAAATAAAAACAGAATGCAACGCGCCATTTTGCAAACTTCATGGCTATAATTAAAGTTCAAGATCATCCATTGATACGGCCCTCAAGGGAACCTCAGGCATGAGCGAAAAACGTCAGACTTCAAACGAATTTGATCTTATTAATTTAGAGGATTTTAAATCTTTTAAAGTCGAAATCGTAGTCAGAAACGACTCGAACGGTTCTAGGATCTCCTCCTTTAAGAACGAAGTCGAACTTTGCGAGTTAAAAACCCAGGGTTGGTGCATGCAGGTTCCAGCCGGGTTTTGCAAAAGGGGTCGTCAGTACAAAGTCAATCTGGAGCTCGACAGTCCTCACAAGAAAATTAAGGTCAAAGCAACAGTCGAGGTAAAAAAAATCGTTAGAACCGGAATTCTGGATTACGAAAAAAGTAAAAACAAAAAGGGTCCAACCTACAAAGAGGGCGGTCCTGAGACTGCAGAAGTGGTTTTAACCGATTATGATCCAGAGGATTGGAATCAGTTTTGCGAAGTATTTAACACCCGCCAAAATGAGATCTTAGATTTTTTTGAGGCCGTTAAGGGATAGGAGATCTAAATATGGCCACGCAAACCAGTTCGATCGCAGGAAAACAGTTTTCTAAATATATTGGAAACAAAAAAATATTAATTGCAGACCCAGGAGCAACAACGCGTGCCTCGATAGCGTCGATGATGCTCAGCATGGGCGCCCAGATGAAGCATTTGATTTTAGTAAACAACTTTGAAAAAGCGGTTGAAGAAATCGAATCTCAGCGACCCCACGTAGTCCTATGTGATTTTGATCTCGGAAAAAATTGCGGACTTGATCTACTTCAAAGTCAGCGCCAACAGCATCCTGAAACTAAAGACGTCTTATTTATTTTGGTCACGGGCAATACGTCTCAATCTGCCGTGGCACAAGCAGCCGAAGAAGACGTAGACACTTATGTTCTAAAACCCTTTACTCCAGAAATTTTGCGAAATGCGATTATGAAATGCGCGTTGCAAAAAATTAATCCAAATAATTATTATAAAAAAATAGAAGAAGGCAAAAAACACCTCTTTGCACCTAATTTGGAAATGGCTATGAAATGCTTTGAAGAAGCAACGAACCTAGATCCAAAGCCCTCTCTCGCTAATTTTTATTATGGCCAGGCTTATTTAATGAAGCAGGCATTAACCGACGCCGAGGGCCGCTATACGAAGGGGCTCGAATTCAATCGCATCCATTATAAATGTTTAGTGGGTTTATTTGATTTAATGATGCTGAAAAAAATGCATGAGCAGGCCTATGACGTTGTAAAGAGGATCGCGCGGTACTTTCCTGCAAATCCTCAACGCTTAACCCAGGTGGTTCGCCTTGCGATTATGACCCGAGCCTACGAAGATATTGAAAGATATTTTCAAATATTTAGAAACTTAGATACCCGCAATGATGACCTTGTACGAAGCATGTCGGCAGCCCTTGTCGTTTGTGGAAAATATTATCTACAACAAGAACTCCACTCCCGGGCCCTTGAGCTATTCGACAAAGCCGCAAAAACTGGATTTACAAAGCTCAATATATTAAAGGAAATTGTGACCTCATTACTTGCTGTCGACATGTTGAATGAGTCAAGAGAGTTTTTAAAACGATTTCCGCTCGAGAGCCGAGATACGTCAGAATACCTCGCAACGGAGTTTATGCTCACGAATCGCACGCACCCAGCGACTTTTATTGTCAGCCAAGGTCGCAAGCTCGTAGATAGCGGAATTGCGGATCCTTCGATTTACAAAATTATGATTGAACGATCCAAGCAGCTGGGGGTGATTCAATCCGCAGAGTCTTTCGCTTTTGAGGGCAGCGAAAAATGGCCGGAATTA
>CAYJBA010000260.1:0-4513 GCA_964367865.1 uncultured Bacteriovoracaceae bacterium
TGTACGACCCGCCGCGGCTTTCCAAAGATATCTCTTTTCGAGAACCGTGCGCGCGTTCTTCGTGAGTCTTGGGGCCAAAACATTGCCCAATTGAGGAATTTTCATGGGTTTGATCAGATTAGCATAGAATAAAAATTCAACCAGCCAACACCTTGCTCCTACCGCCTCACTCCATTACTCTTGAGGGGATGTCAAAGATTGTTTCGCGTAATCCAGCAACTGGAGAAATTCTAAGAGAGTTCGAACAAACTTCTCCTGTTCATTTAAATGAGGTTTTTGTAAAATCTCGCGAAGCCCAAATCAAGTGGGCCTCTTACTCATTAAAAAAGCGCGCCTATTACCTGATTTTGCTAAGAGAGATGCTCTTAAACCAATCCGAAGAAATTGCGACTCTCATCTCAAGCGAAACGGGAAAGCCTCGGTTTGAGGCGCTCACACATGAGGTCCTGCCTTCTGTTTTGCTTTTAACCCATTTCGCTAAGCGCGGGCCAAAACTGCTTAGGGACAAAAAACTAAGCACTTGGAGTGTCCCTTACCGAAAAAGTTACCTCAATTACTGGCCGCTGGGCGTAGTCGCCGTTATTTCGCCTTGGAATTATCCATTTATGCTTCCGTTTACGCAAATCGCGCTTTCTCTCATGGCCGGAAACTCCGTCATCTTAAAGCCCAGCGAAGTGACTCCTCTTTCGGGAATTAAAATCCAAGAGCTATGCGAGCTCGCAGGCCTTCCGGTCGGGATCGTTCAAACCATCTTGGGTGACGGTACGCTCGGCGCGGCCCTCATCGATCAAAAGCCCGGAAAAATTTTCTTTATTGGCAGCCCCTCAACTGGCCGAAAAATAATGGAAGCTGCCTCAAAACATCTGATTCCTGTGAGTTTAGAACTCGGCGGAAAAAACCCCATGATTATTCTCCCCGATGCGGATCTAGATTTTGCATCCAGCGCCGCGCTTTGGGGCGCCTATATGAACTCGGGCCAAACTTGTGCCCAAACCGGCCGAATCATTATTCACGAAAGCATCGCAGAGCTCTTTGTTCTTAAATTTAAAGAAAAGGCCGCGCAGCTGCGTCAGGGTGCACCCAACACTTCAGAGGGTCTCGACCTAGGTGTTGCTACGTTCGAAAATCAAAAAACGGTTTACGAGTCGCATATTAAGGATGCAAAAGATCGCGGGGCCCACTTTGATTTGGGCGGCGAAATGTCTTCGGACCGAAAATTTTTGAAACCCACTTTAGTCTCAGGATCAAACATCGAAAACACCAAGGCATATCTCGACGAAACCTTTGGGCCCCTTGTCGCACTCACTACCTACAAGTCGATCGACGAGGCTGTTCAAAAGGCAAACCAAAATCAATATGGCCTGACTGCGTCGATCATCACTAAAAATGCATCGTTCGGCGAAGAAATCGCCAAGCGCCTAGAAGCCGGTGGCATTGCGATCAACGAGGCCGCTTCGGTTTTACCTGGAATGCCCGAGGCCCCTTGGGGTGGCCTAAAAGAAAGCGGGTTTGGTCGAGTGCGGTCAGACGACAGCATTTACGAATTTGTTCACATCAGGCATATCAACCGACCCAAGAGTCGGCTTTTTGTTTTCAAATCCCTTTGGTGGTTTCCTTATACAGATGGCCAGTACACATTAATTACGAGTTTTATGGGCTTGTTTCGAAGACATTATATCGACAAGGCCCGCGCCCTTCCGCATTTTTTGTGGAATTTAATTTCATTATTAAAAACTGAGCGGCGGTTTTAGGCGAATTTAGGGCCTTTTTTTGTGGTCGCAATTCGGGCGAAAACCATTAGATTGTCGGAAAACTCAATCTCGGAGGGGTTTAGACTGCGCGACCGGCACCTAATACAGATACGGATTGACAGCGAGAACTGATAGGATTAATGAAAACCCCAATCTAGGAGTAACCTATGAAATTCCCTATCGTGTCTTTATTGTGCCTTCTTATGGCTGTTAATGCGTTTGCATTCGGAAAAACCAAACCCAAGCCAACTGAGAACATGTCTGATCTTCTCAATATCTTGGATCAACGGTTGCCTAGTGAAAAGGAAAGCTATGGCCGCGATAAAAATGGTAACCAGTGTGTCGTGATCGTCGATCGCTTGGCGCCGTTAGTGCGAGTTAGCATTATGCCAGCGTGGGGTGGGTTCTCGGTTCTTCGAGAGGACGATGGCTCTCAAACTCTTGAAGAGTTTCAGGTAACTGACACGCTATTACATGCTAAGGTCATCACCTCAAAATCTGTGGCTGGCGCGTCCGCAACCTCGTACACAGTGCTCACAATTAAGAGAGTGGGGGCGAATATGGTGCAATACTTCGTCGGATCGATCCTGGATATGCAGAAGCCGAATCCCACGATCTTCGACTGCACCGTTGGCCAAAAATGACTGGGTTTTCGCGCAATCTCCGCCACTAAAAAGCGCGCTTTCGTGACCTCAAAGCAAATTCTGTATCGCCTCTACCACACCCTTTAAGTTTGGGTCGGTAACCATCTTTTTTTCGACTTTGCTGCATGCGTGTACCACCGTGCTGTGGTCTTTGCCGCCAAAGTACTGGCCGATTTCTTTGAAGCCGATTCCCGTATATTTACGAATCAAATACATAGCGATCTGCCTCGGTAGCGCGATCGATCTCGCGCGTGTTACCGCCTTGAGTTCGTGGGCTTTAATCTGAAAGTGTTTTCCCACCGCAGCCTGAATCGACTCAACCGTATACTGGGAGCCCTCTCTTGGAATCGCAAGTTTTAATTCCTGCTTGGCCATCTCAAGAGAAATCTCTGCCCCCGACAAAGACGCCTGTGCCTGTAGCCTAATCAAAACTCCTTCAAGCTCCCTGACGTTGGATTTAATATAGGAAGCCAAAAAGGTGGCCACATCATCGGGTAGGTAAATGTCGTCTCGCTCCGCTTTTGCTTTCAAAATCGCAATTCGTGTTTCAATTTCAGGCGGACAAATATCGGAGACCAAGCCCCATTCAAATCGGGTTCTAATTCTCTCTTCAAGACCCTGAATCTCTTTGGGCGGGCGGTCGCTCGTAACAACAATCTGCCTTTTTGAGCTATGAAGCGCATTAAACGTGTGAAAAAACTCTTCCTCGCTCGTGTTTTTGCCTGCGATAAATTGAATATCGTCGATCAAGATCAAATCATAACTATCGCGGTATTTCGTTCTGAACTGAGGCATCCGACGATGCTGAAGCGAGTCGATGAGTTCATTTACAAAAGCTTCGGCCGACAAGTACGCCACTCTTGCGCTCGGGTTTTTTGCTAATAAGTGGTTGCCAATAGCATGTAGCAGGTGGGTTTTGCCCAAACCAGGAGGGCTATAAATAAAGAGCGGGTTATATTGGCGGGCCGGTTGCTCGGCAACCGCTACCGCTGACGCGTGAGCAAATTGATTGCTCGCTCCAACTACAAAGGTATCAAACGTATATTTGGGTTCTAACGAATACTCCGTTTGAATCCGCTGCGGCGAAACCGTAAAACCGGTCACAGCACTTGGATCAACCAAGTTTTGCTTCTCGCCCCTTACCTGAACCGAAACGCCGGCGGCTAAATGCTCGTCGGCCTCAGGTCGGGAGTCACCTTCGCGTACCTCTAAGACGATTTCACAAGAAGTGCCCAATACCTGAGCAAGCCCCGTCTCAATTGACTTACGGTAGTGATCGCGCACCCACTGGGCTGAAAAATCATTTGGGGCCGATAAGTGAATCCGCTTAATTCCACCTTCGGTCTGTGCACTAATAAAATCTAGGGGCTGAATCCAGCTTTTAAATTGATTGGGAAGCGCCGTCTGCTCTAAAAGCCTACACACCGCTTGCCAAACGTCAGAGCCAATGACACTTCCGACCAGTGGCGGGTGGGTTAAAGGCTGATTAGCGGCTGAGTTTTCTTGAATTTCCATGCAGAGGCAGATCGTCTAACATGAGCCTTGTTTCTTGACAATGAGTCTGTGGTTCGTTACCACAGCAAAATCTAATTAGTGGAGTTTCCTTATGAAAAGAACATATCAGCCCAGTCGTACCAAACGCCGTCGTCGCCATGGATTTCGTGCACGCATGAAAACCACTACCGGTCGCAATGTACTCAAGAGACGTCGCGCAAAAGGTCGTAAGCGCCTCGTCGCTAAAGTTGCTGGAAAGTAATCCCGTCTTTCAACTAAAGAAGCACACCTTGAAGTCCCGGGGTCCTCTTTCTTTAAGCCCTAATCGCCGGCTCCACTTTTCCTGGGAGTATCGCAGATTCTTTCAGAACAGCGCGGTTTGCCGTCTTTCAGAGTGCATTATTTTTAGAGTTCCAAACGAACTCGGCCATTTTCGTTTGGGAATTACTATTAAGGCGCGCGGGAGTTCGTTGGATCGAAACAAAGTTAAAAGAAGGGTGCGCGAAGCGTTTCGGACCCGCGCGCCGGTGCTCGGCAGTTTTGATTATAACGTTGTGATTCCAAAGACTAAAAAAATGGCTCACCCTTATCCTCGGTTGTTGGGCTTGTCGCTCAAAAGATCGG
>CAYJBA010000261.1:0-2424 GCA_964367865.1 uncultured Bacteriovoracaceae bacterium
TCGACGGGCGGCGAGAAACAAAACAGGATTGAAATCCAAAGCAACCGTCAGCTCTGGCGAAAAGTTTTGATGAATATCGTAAGCTAACCTACCTGCACCGGCCCCAAGAATTAACACCTTTCCTAATTTCTTTTCCTTACCAATCGTCTCTTTAATCACTTCTAAGGATCTAGAATTCTCGCCCGTCTCCCATCCCCAATCCCTAAGCAAATTTGAAGCGTAGGCGGTTATGGAGTGATCGTTTTGATAGAGGCGCTGAGTCGCTTCTGCGCTGAGGGTTTTAGAATTTGCTACCTGATCCCCTAAAAGAGGCTTTAAAAGGTCACGCATTTTTTTTCGATGCGATTGAATTCCAGAGACCCAATTTGCGAGTCGCTCGCGAGTTGCTGCTAAAAAATCGCCATTTTTGAGCTGCTCGCGGACTACATTTTCTTCTTTCAAAGAACGGGCAAAAAAGACGTCCCATGAGTCACGCCACCGCGAAATCCAGCGCCCGGGTTCTGGCATAAGTACCGGAACGTCGCCTATAAAGGGATACGCCTGTTTACACTTCGTACAATCAACCGTCTTACCCGTAGTCTTAAGCGCTCCTTTGCACTTAGGACAGGCGAAAACTTCGGACCAAAATTCAGATTTTTCTGTTAGTTTAATCACCCGCCACGCCACGATCTGAGGGAAATAAAATATTTTTCTGCTCAAGCGCTTTTAGAAATTCAGTTTTTCTCGATGGGTTGCGCTCTAGATATCCAGAGATCAGCGCCTTTTGAATTTCGGGATCCGAATAGGACGAAACAACTCCCAGCATTTGGCTGTAAACCACGCTCGAATCCGGAACCAAGTTTTGATAAACACCCGAGGCTGTACCTAAAAATCTGGCGAAATCCTTGTCATTGGGAAAGTGTCGGCGCGAACGCCCACTCGAAATTTCACTCAGGGCAAAGTCACTCATTTCTGAGGACTTTCCTGAAGCCATTTGTAGTTTTCCCATCAGAGAAATGAGGTTCTCAGGCGGCAAGGCGGTTCGGCTAGCAAGGCGTTCTTTTAGCTGCTCAAAAATCTCGTGCGCAACGGGGCTACCTGCGTCTCCGATTCCATATTTTTTTGAAATCATTTCTGGAGAAAGCCCCGAGCTCAAAACCGAATGGGACGCCCCGTGGGTTTCTATCTTTACGGGCTTTACGGGCTTTACGGTATGATAAGGTCCTGAGCCTTTTTGCGACTGAGATTTTTGAGACTCAATCCCAGCCAAATCTCCGCTCAATCTCTGCTGGCTATCTCGAGATCCATTGCCACTCAGGTCCACAGGAGATCGAGAAAACCACCCGCTGCCGTAAAAAATAAGCATCGCTAGATTGAAAAAAAAGACCCCGCAGGCACTTAAAACCAATACTCCAATTATTTTAGAAACTATTTTCAGCATAATAGCAGTTGGAGCCCCTTCACGTACGTATCGGTTTTAGTTGGGGATTTCATAAGAGTTACATGAGAGTTAAAGGTTGAGAGAAAAATAACGCTTTATGTCAATCATGACACATTGCGGCAATTGTTAATTTGGTAGAAACTGATTTGAGTGAGGTTTGGGGGGTATATCCAATCCGCACATTAAAATAGGTTTTAGGAGTTCTTGCTCGTAACTCTGACTTTGGGGAAAGAGAACCCGCAAGAACGCAAAGACAGTTTACTGGGGTACGTTTCGTTGAGTAGGCCGTAGCTCTTTGTTTCGACAATGCAGAACTAGAGGGAGTAATTATGTCGATCATGAAGAACGGGCTCAATCGGGCGCTTTTATTCGGAATCATCATGTGTGGGAGCGTGATGCTAGGGGCTTCGCAAGCTCATGCGGACGCTTCCGACCAGGCACAGCGACTTTTTCAAAGGATCGCGGGTGTTCCTATCTCATTGTCTGATGCAAGACTGGCTCAGATGATTTCCCTCATTCAGCAAGGTAACATGCTGGGTGCGGCCATGATCGCTGCAGCTGATGATGGGTTTTCAAACATCACGGTTCGTCACTTAGTCACACCGATGTCCAATCGTGACCAAAGCATATTGGTTCCTCTTAATGACTTTACCTCTACTTTTATCGGAGTTGCTCGTGATGACATCGATGCACGTGAGCTTCTCACCGGAAATTACATCTACAAGGCTCTCGATCCGGTCAATGCGGCAAGTTTTCCTAATCTTGTACCTGTAAACGCAACGATTCCTGTTACGACTACGGACGCAGCGGGTGTGAGCACCACAGTCAATGTCAGCATTCATACGGACGAATTCGTTTACCGATCAAATACGCACTTTAAGTTTTTAGATGACAACAAGATCAACCTTGCAAAATCTCTATCTAAAGGCGCACAAAAAGTATTTATCGGTGTAGGTCAAACCGCCGCAAGTGCCAATGTGGGCGTCGCTGCCGGTGTAGCTCCA
>CAYJBA010000261.1:2434-4512 GCA_964367865.1 uncultured Bacteriovoracaceae bacterium
GCTCCACAGCTTCTCACTGATAATGCTGGACTTTTAACCACACGCGCATGGGCTGAAGCCCATTACGACGCGGGCACCAATCGCCGCGCAATGGCTCAGTCACTCAATCAATTTGCTTGCTATGACTTAGCGGCACTTCGAGATGCTAACGTCATTGATGATCGCGTTCGAAAAGACGTTGATCGCGTTCCTGGCGGAAGCACCCAGACCTTTCTCACTCAGTGCCGCACCTGTCACGCCATGATGGATGCAATGGGTGGAGCTTTTGCCTCATTTGACTACAGCGTCCAAAACGGCGGAAGCTACATGCTTTATAGTCCAAATGCGGTTCAGTTCAAAATGAATCGAAAACCCGCTTATACGGATGGATATCAGACTACGGACGATTCGTGGCTCAATCGATACAACAATGCGGATAACGCTGCTCGCTTTGGCTGGAAAAATGACGGAGCTTCATTTTCTGGTAAGGGCTTGCACTCCATGGGTGTGGCGCTTGCTAATTCCAATGCGTTTGCCCGTTGCATGAGTATCCGGGCTTTCACAGAGGTTTGCCGCAGACCTCCTTCTGCAAGCGAAGATGCTGTGATCAACGCACTCTCCGGAAATTTTATTTCCGGTGGTTATAAACTCAAAAACCTAATCTCCGCAGCAGCTGTAGTCCCCAGCTGTATCGGACAATAAGGAGGCTCATCATGAATAATACCTTATTGAGAAACCAAATTTTTAATAATGATCGGGGAGAAAAGGTTATGAATACGAATAAAAACACTCAGGGACGATCGACACTGACCACGGCACCCATCGCGGTAATGCTCATAGTTCTCACAGGATCTGGATGTTTCCAAATTGGAAATAAAGACTCGGATCTTCTGGCAGGGGGTGGCGTAGTCGCAAAATCAGGGGGCAGTGACGCTCTACCTGTCACGGACATCGGAGCCGATCCCTTTGCCACTCTTTCAATAGCCGGTACAACGGCGGTTAAAAACTTCATGCAAATCGGTGAGTCGATGTCAGTAGTTACGGGAGTATCATCCTCAGATAACACGGCAATTTCAGGACTCAGCATCAAAGGTTTTATCGCCGCTAATCAAGGAAGTTTTTCTGACAACGGGCGAGCAGACAGCGTATCTGCCTCGATGCTAAAGTCCATTGCAACCTTAGCAGGACTCTACTGCGGTCGGTCACTTGCGATCGAAAAAGCTGCTGCTGTTGGAGCCAGAAAGGTTTACAAGTCAGTGACGTTTCCGGGAACTTTGACCTCGCTGACTCCGGCGGTAATTGCAAGTCTCAATAGTGACTTAGCATTAGCCTTTTGGCAGAGACAAGCGTCTGCCGCTGAGCAAGCGAGTCTAAATACATTGATTACCCAGGTATTGGCTCAAACGACAAGTGCCGCAGCCGCTACTCTCTCTGCAGCACAAAGGCATGACAATGCAGTGCTCTCCGCGTGCGTCGCTGTGCTATCGAGTTTGGATTTCTATAAGAGTTAAGGATCCGGGGGAATTTAAACAGGGACTTTTTTAAAACCTTTATTGGGGGAATTATGAGTAAACGAAAAAATCGCAACGAAATCGAAATTCAAACCGGAGAAGAAAGCCGGCCGTTTAATAAAGAAGAAGCGGTAAAAGCCTTCGCGAAAAAGCATCCTAACGATCCACTGCCCATCACGCGAAGACAGTTTGTGGGTCAAGGAACTCTGGCAGCGACTAGTTACGTGATGATGCCCACTCTTTTAGGCTCACTCGTAAATACCATGAACGCGCAGGCAGCAGCCCTTGTGTGTCCAACTCCAGCAAGCAACAGCTTACCTAAATATTTAATGATCGACGGATCCGGTGGGTTTGCGCTCACAGGAAACGTGGTTCCAACAGACGCCGGTGGGCAATTGCTTACCTCATATGACAAAATGGGATTGGGCACGGCTTCGCAACTCTCAGTGACCTCACAGTTTGGAGTTCCGTTCGCCACGGCAGCACTTGGACAGGGCACGGCCACTGCTAGTGCTACAACGAGCGTCAGCTTTGTTCTCAGAGGAATGCTCGCTACGATGTCTGCAGCTACCCAAGCTGCAACCCGTG
>CAYJBA010000262.1:0-4510 GCA_964367865.1 uncultured Bacteriovoracaceae bacterium
CCTGCGTAAAAACTGCAGGGTCGTAAGAGACCGCATTAAAGGGATTAATATTCTGTGTGGGTACACCGACTGCTTCTTCGATTATTTTAGATAAATTGGGAAGCTTTGCTCCTCCTCCGGAGAGCAAAATAAACGAAACGGAAGGACCAGTTGCTGAGGCTAAGTAATAATCGATAGCCCGTTTAACTTCGCCCGCATAGTTTTCGGCGGCAACTCCCATCAATTCAACAACTTCTTGAGGAATTGCTCCGCCCTGCGCGCCACCTACTTTTAAAGTTTCTGCATCAACATAGCTCAGGCTAAGATGCTTTTGAATTTCGGCAGTCAGACTTCTACCGCCCATGGCACTTTCTTTTGTAAATAATGGCGCCCCATTTTGAACAATTGCTAATTTCAATGCACTGGCGCCAAAATCCACAAGCGCCACAGCTTCTGACGCGCTCACCGGATAGTTAGCCTCAAAAAGATTGATTAGGGCAAATAGATCTACATCGACGATTTTAGGCTTCAATCCCGCCTCAGTGACACAATTCATGTAACTTTCGAGAAGGCCTTTTTTAACCGCTACAAGCACTATATCCGTTTTGTAATCTTTGGATCGTGAAAGCACTTGAAAATCCATGACGACATCTGAGACATCAAAGGGCAAATACTGTTCAGCCTCCCAAAGTACCTGCTCTTGAAGCTCACTCATTTTTGGAACATCAATAGACATTCGCTTAATAATCACAGAATTTCCAGAAACCGCAGTGCATACACTTTTGCTTTGAAGTTTCACCTGACTAAGAAGAGTTTTAATGCTCTCCACAACTCCGATACGATTTACAATTTCGCGATTCGCAATGACATCGTCCGGAAGCTGCACAATTCCAAAATGAAGCAGTTTCCAATTTTTTTTTATTTTTCTTAATTCAACAAGTTTAATCGAAGACGAGCCAATGCTAATGCCTATTGCAGTTTTTTCCGCCTTGCCGCCAAGAAAATCCGAAAACTTTGATAATATATCGCCAATCGGGCTAGTTTGTCCTGCCATTGAAAGTAGATGCCCTCATATTTAGAACTATAAGTTTCTACTGAAAATTTTACCGGGCTAATAGAATGGGTCAACTTTTTCCGGTGAAAGAATTGCCTAGTTGGTCGATTTTATACTATTCAAAATTTGTTTCTGAGTTTTCTCGCGCCAACATAAGAAAAGATACACGATCAAGCCGCTTTTCTGTCAAATCCTTGACGGGAATAACTGCAAAAGCATTTGGAGTTTTCTCCATCCCTGACTTTACAGGCAGGGCATCCAGATCAGTTTGAGTTCCACGAAAGGGGTCATAACAAAAATTATTGATTAGACCTGGAATGTCTAAATCTTTGCTTTGGCTCGCGGTAATAACTGCATAATCAAACGACCTGGGTTCCTTGAGTAAGTCCGCCAAGCGAATTTGTGCCCAGGATTGAGAATCACAATGAATGGCAGTTTCAACAACATATTTGAGAGTTCCTGGCGCTGTGAAGCGAAGTCGAACTGCCTTTTGCCCCAGAGCTGCTTCACGCCTCAAGGCATTTAGCTCCTGACCTAATTTTCTGACGGCGGTATAGCTTTGCCATTTACCACGTCGATCGACTATGACCGGAATGGCAGATAGAATGAGAAAAAAAGTAATTGTAAAAATAATCCATACGCGACGCTTCTTGGCCTTTCGCGCTTCGACTTTTTCGTAAAGCTCGTAAAGATCCCACTTGTTTTTCGCCCAGCGTTCTTCTGCTAGATCGGATTCGTAAATTGGAACCAATAGATTTCTCCTAAAAAGTAATAATAAAGAGCACCAAAAACTAAAAAAGGCCCAAACGGAATTGAAACTTTCATTAATCCTTTTTTCCCGGTAACTAAGCCCCAACCAATACCGATCAGACTCCCAAATACGGATGCGATGAGTATAGTGGCATAAACTCCACCTAAGCCTACAAAACTTCCTAACATTGCGAGCAGCTTAATATCACCACCTCCAAGTCCCATAACACCGCTGTATTTTTCGTAACCCCATGCCAAAAGATAAAAGACCCCAAAGCCTACTCCCGCACCAATGAGAGCGCTGCTCAATCCAAAAGACGGAACGAACCAGCTCGTTGTTAAACCCAAAACAAGGCCGCCTAAACTGAGCGAGTCCGGTATAATCCGGTGCTCAAGGTCTATAAAAGTTATTGCAACTAAAAGTGCCAAAAAAGGCCAGTCATGTATGAATAAAAGTGGAGACCAACCAAATCGAATCCTTGCCGTTAAAAACAATAGACCAGTCAAGAGTTCAATGACCGGGTATCGAAAGGAAATTTTTTTTCTGCAATTTCGGCATTTACCCAGTAAAAAAATATAACTCACTACTGGGATATTATCCCACCATCGGATCTTGGCCTTGCAGGAGGTACACTGACTAGGGGGAAATACGATCGATTTTTTCTGAGGGAGGCGAACCACTACTACATTTAAAAAACTCCCAATCAAAAGTCCCAGTACTAGTGCAAATATGGGACTCGCAAATACAATAAAAATTGCCTCAGTCACTTATATCTCACGCTTATGAGCGAGCATTCCTGCTGCCCAGATATAAACCCAAGAAATAATGACTCCATAAATAAAAGCTGCCAAAACAACAGAAGTTGATACGGGCAAGCCGTAAGTCACTTTAGTGCCTAAGCTGAAATTTTCCAAATTTGGCAATAAAGTCGCGACTATGTTTATAATAACGCTAATAAACGGGGATTTGGCTTTTGCGCCGATGATTCGCAGTTGCGAAATATTGGTTCCAACAAGATACATTCCTATTGCAAATATTGCAGACAATGATCCCGTAGTAAAGGTAGAGAAAAATACCGCGATGCTTGCCATGACTATACCCTGAATTAAAGCCAAAATGAGGCCATAAAATAAAATTACCATCTAGCTTTTTGTTATTTCTCCTCCGGTTGCCAATAGTACTGCAATAAATGAGACTGAGAGAAGTACCCAGTTAACTAAAATAACCACATTGAGGCCAAAAAATTTTCCAAATACAAACTGAGACTTTGATATTGGCCGCGACAATGCGACGTAAATGGTCCTCCTTTCAAATTCTTTTCCCATCAATGTGGCTCCGGTAAAAATACCAATCATTGCACAGGAAATCGCCACAGAAGCTAATCCAAAATCTAATACAACTCGCTCAGGCTGGATAAATGTGAGTCGAGACGCCAAAAAGCCCACCCCAAACAGGAGTACTGCACATACTAAAACGTTATATAAGACTTTATCGCGAATAATTTCAAAAAATGTGACGCGACCTACGGCACCCATTACAGTGAGGTAAGAAGTCTTTTTCATTCGAGACCCCTTACAAACTCTAACCCTGTCACGGACTGATCAGATTTCTCAAATAGACTTTCGAGCGATGGACGCATGAGGTTGAGAGAAATAATATGACCCCCTTGCTGCAAAATTTTACTTGCCAGTTGGTCTGCAAACTCCTCACTTTGGATTTCGCAGCGAATCCCATCGGGTAGCTCTTGCAACGAGATTATTTGATCAGAGGCATCAATTACCGATTTTGAAATTCCAGAGAAAATGATTTCAGTTCGAACCGGCCCCCCCTGCTTAGCAAGCTCTGCCAAGGGTCCACTGGCAATGAGCCGGCCTCTCTGGATAATTCCAACTTGATCGCAAATCGCTTCTGCATCCGGAATTACATGGGTGCTAAAGAAAATCGTCTTACCCTCAGTCGCCAGCTTTAAAATCAATTCTCGAATCTCCCTCCTTCCGACGGGGTCAAGTCCACTCATGGGTTCATCTAATACAAGAAATTCTGGATCGTGAATCAGGGCCTGCGCAATTCCTATCCGCTGCAACATTCCCTTAGAATATTTTCGCAATTCTATAGTTCGGGCGGCAGACATTCCAACTTGCTTTAATACAATGGGTATTCGTTCTAAAATAAGCTTTTTTGACATCCCTGAAAGCTTACCAAAATAAATAAGCAAATTTTCTCCAGTTAAATGCTCATGAAAGTAGGGTCTTTCTGGCAAATATCCTACTTTTGCTCGGGCCTCTTCGGACTCAGAAAGAAAGCCTGAAACTCTGATTTGACCGCTTGAGGGGCGACGTAATCCCACAATCATACTGATCAAGGTAGTTTTTCCAGCACCATTGGCCCCCAGAAAACCATAAATCGAATTGCGGGCCACCGAAAAGGATACATCATGGATAATCTCAACCGATTTCATCCAAAACCCAACTCTAAAGGATCGACTCACATTTTTGACTTCTAAGATGGCTTCCATGATTCTCTCAGGTTAGTTGAAAAAGGGGTGATCACTCAAGCCCAAAAACAGCCAAATGAGGTGTGGTTGTAGCTATTTGGCCCAAAGGTCCCATTTCTAGTTTGCCACCCCATGGGTCTTTTTCTGGTATTTTTTTAGCGATTAGAAACGACTTAAAAAGTTGGTTGTTTAATTCTTGTTGAGATTGCTTTTTGCTTTTTTTCTTATTCTC
>CAYJBA010000263.1:0-4429 GCA_964367865.1 uncultured Bacteriovoracaceae bacterium
TGATCTTCCGATCTCACCTCAGCAACATAGGACTTATGGATCTTTCGTTAGAAGACGAAGTTGGAGCCTTCCTGGGTCCGATTTTAAAGAAGAGAATGGTTGATCGTGTTCGATTTTTTCGAGTTTCACCGTCGGAGTTTCAACTCTCGTTATATTTTTTATATCATTTAAAGAAACCAGACATTCAGGCCATGGACCCCCATCTGATCCACCGCAGCCTACTCCTCTACTTGCAATCCCTCGTCGGACTCTAAATCCGAATAGGTCCAGGTTCCCTCGCGAGTCCCATCTTCGAAAATCTCGGCATGAAATTGCCTAACGTCTGGGTCTGAGACGATCGAACTTCTATCCCAACCTTCAATGGTCAAGCCTTTGGGCGATTTAACTCGGCTGAGTGCTACATAAGCTTGGCCTGGCTCCCAGAGCCTTCGCAGGTCTATGCGTGCGCGATCCAGTGTGGTGCCCTGAGCTTTGTGAATCGTAAAAGCCCAGGCGAGAGCTATTGGAAAATTAGTTGCAGTAACGACAGGGTTTCCCTCTGCGTTGAGCAGCGTAAATGTAACCGGCTCGATTTCGACGTCACGGCCTGTCGAAAGCTTAATCGTAAGGGATTCATCTTTAATATCTTCAATCGTTCCTGTCGAACCATTGACCCATTTTCCCTCAGGGTCATTTTGCCGGATCATCACATGCGCGCCTTTTTTAAGATGGATCACGTCAGCGATTGGAGAGTTTTTTTTAAATTTCTCGATCTCAGCGGTTTTGCCCGTGTATTCGGTTTCAAAAGAACGCGTGGGACTTGAGATTGTTTCTAGTTTGGAGAGATTAAATCGCTCAACGTCGTCCTTTCGCGAAAGAAGCCTTGTCCCAGAAAACGAAGTCGCTGCGGCTTCGGTGTGATGGTCGAGAAATTGAGAAACGCGGTCAGAAACTATGCCTTCGCGAATATCATTTAATATCTCGAGAAAGACCTTATCCTGCGTTCTCATGATTTCATTGAGGACGGCCGGTTTAAAATCGCTCTGGTGCCAAGCAGATTCCAAAAAAGCCCACTCCTTTTTTGATCCGTAAGGATTTACGGGCGGGAGCTGCGCGAAATCTCCTACGGCAATAATCCTAATCCCACCCCAGGAAGTAGAGTTGCCACGCGCTTTTCTGGCGATCGATTCGGCAGCACGTAGTGTGGGCCCTGATATCATCGAGACTTCGTCCAGAACGAGTCCATCTAGTTTTTTTAATCGCTTAACCACCTGCTTATTTTTTGAGGCGCGTTTAATTGTTTCTTGAACGCCCCCTACCATAATGCCTAATCAGAAAAATCTATGAAAAGTGCGACCCTGAACCAAAATAGCAGCTGCGCCGGTGCTAGCAAGGGTTGGAAATTTTTTGCGATCTTTGTCTTTGAGAAATTCCCGAAGCAAAAAGCTCTTTCCAGAACCAGCCGCTCCGGTCAAAAAGACGTTGTCAGTTCCCTGTAAAATAGAAAGCGCACGGATTTGGCAGGAACTTAACTTTAGAGAAGCTTTTTTTTCACGCATCGAGTGGTACCGCTTAATAAAACTGAACTAAAGTTTCAGTTTTTCTGGTCTGATTTCCAGAAAAATCCTCAGCTAGGATTTCAATCACCAGCTCGCCACTTGCTCCGGGCTCAATTTTTGAAATTTCCACATCAAATCGATAGAGAAATTTTCTTGGAGCAGAAAGATCCACTTGGTGAGTGAGAGTCTGGTTATTGATCAAAGTTATGGGTTCGATCTTAAAAATATCCCTAACACCTTCGAGATAGTTTTTTTTCGGCAAACGCGCTGAAAAATCAAACGAGCCGATTTTTTCACGATTTACGAAAACCGTTAAGCCTTGGAGAGAGTCTCCCATGGGGGCTCCATCGATGATATCAATAATGTCTAATACTAATTCATATTTTCCGATGGGAAACGGCCTTACCTGTTCGCCAGTAGATCTTTCCTTAGAAACAACTCGGTTGTTTGAATCGACTAAGTAAACTCCCCGCACAGCCGGTTTCGAATGATCCAGGATTTTTGGAAATAATTTAGCAGAATTTTGATAAACGCCGTCTGGGGCGATGAGATCCATATGAAGGTGAGGAATTAGTCTTGGATCGAACAACGTTGCATCGTAAATTTTGGCGAGCAGAGTTCCTGCGCTCACCCGACCGTGTCGATT
The DNA here is from genome assembly GCA_964367865.1 of uncultured Bacteriovoracaceae bacterium. Taxonomy (GTDB): domain Bacteria; phylum Bdellovibrionota; class UBA1018; order UBA1018; family UBA1018; genus CAYJBA01. The sequence goes on from CAYJBA010000263.1 coordinate 2,185, forward strand.
CGCGAGGTCTGCTATTTCCTTTGGGATTGAATCCTGATCAATGTGATGAAACTCCCAGTGATATCCGTCGTCCCCATCTATCGTAATTTCGTAGGTATAGGGTGTTTGAGCGGGTGGATAATAGTAGCCCATTCCTACAACCCCGCTAACCGGAGCGTAAACCGGCGTCCCGGCGGGAGCATGCATATCTATTCCGTGGTGAAACCCGGGTTTAGGGCCGTAAAACTGAAGCGTCGAGATCGTATCTACAATCGTAAAGGGATCGTGAATAGGCCAATCATAGGTTGATCGAGAGATCGAGCTCCCAAAAATTAAAAAAGAGAGTAAAAAAATACACCTGAAAAGGGAGCAAAATATTTTCATGCGGCCATACTGGCACGATTTTTAGAGCTTTTCCTGCACAAAAAAAACCTACCGTTTAGTAGTGGAGGCCTCACGTCGATTTAGATCAATAGCACTTTTAATTTAACACAAAGCATCACCCCGCCCCTGCCTGGGAGGGTATTATTATTAAAAAATTAATTATTTTGGCTTTGGCTTGCTTATCTAGCTCTATCGTTTTTGCCGAAAGCGGAGAATTAAGCGTCATGAGCGGTTACAAATGCACACGCCTTCGAGGTTAATTTAGACAGCGATGATTTTTTCGATGTCATCCAGGCGTATTGGCCAGTGCATGGTTTTCTCATCTTGAAGGATCAGAAATTCAGCTCCTGGTATTGTGATCGTGGTCGTAATTTTTCCACGCAGAGTAAGTTTCGGATCACTCCGAGTTTCGACCACGACTGTTTTTTTGAGGGTTGACCAGGATTCAATCTCGTCATGGTACTCGCAATTGATCGGTTCGTATGCTCCGGGTCTAAAGAGATTTCCAATCGCGGCGGTAATAGCCTGACTGGATTTCTCACCCACGGTAGAATTTTTTTTCTGCATTTCTTTGTTTTGAACTGTTTTTACTCCGTGTTCGGCTTGTGCTCGGGCAATGTCGTCGTCGATTTCGTGATGAGAGAGCCATTCCAATATTAACTGATGGTCGGCTTCTGGATGAAATTGAAATCCGTAGGCGTGCTTACCCATTCTAAATATTTGTCTAGGGCAGGCAAGAGAGGAGGCCAGAAGTTCGGCATCCTTGGGGAGATGAAACGTATCTGCGTGCCAATGGTAGACCGTAGGAGTGCCGCCTGCAACGCCCGCCACTCGATCCGTAGTTCCCAACGAGTTAACTTCAATCGGAAACCATCCGATTTCGGATACAGGGTTTTTTTCTACTCGACCTCCCATGGCGCGGGCCATGAGCTGACCCCCGAGGCAAACTCCTGTTGTCGGAAGTCCAGATTCGATAGATTGTTTCAAGACCTTGAGCTCGCGACTAATCCAGGGATGGATTTTTTCGTCATTTGCACCCATGGGTCAACCCAGCGAAATTACGCCGCTAATTTCTTTAACTTGGGGATAAGAGTCCCCCTTATAAGGATGAATCCAAAGTATCGGAATTCCCTGGGTCATAAGAGCGCGCAGTAAAATTGCAGGATGGTCGTGGGGGGAGTGCTGCACGATCAGCACCGGCTTAATTGAAATGCGTTTTTGAGGTTTCAGGACCCTTTCTCTTCCCACTTCTTCATTTTGTATCTGATCCGAGTTTCCGTCCAGCTTTCACTCGTTTCGCCACTGTTTGGCGATTGACTTTTTTTTCAAAGGGTGGAATTTTGCGTCCCTAACGTCGATTTTGGACGCAGGGAGAAGTTTGCCTTGTAGCCAGGCGGTTTTTGAGTGGTGGAAGGTTGGATTTTGGGCTGGAGTAGCTCAGTTGGTAGAGCAGCGGTTTTGTAAACCGCAGGTCGCGGGTTCGAATCCCTTCTCCAGCTCCACAATCCTGGAGAGAGGCCTCCATAGCCGCTTTAGATTGATTTTTTTTAGGGTTGGAGAGATACCCAAGCGGCCAAAGGGACCAGACTGTAAATCTGGCGGCGTATGCCTTCGAAGGTTCGATTCCTTCTCTCTCCACCAAATTTTCGCCTGGAAGGCGAAAATTTCCGAAATGAAGCGGACCTTTGCAGGAAAGTTTTTAAGACTTGAAGGAATAGAGATTTACCCGGCTAATCAATAGCCGACTAAAAAAGTTTATATGCGGGAGTAGCTCAGTTGGCTAGAGCATCAGCCTTCCAAGCTGAGGGCCGAGGGTTCGAGTCCCTTCTCCCGCTCCAAATTTTCTGTAGAAATACAGAAAAAGATTGAAAAACTGCGTTTT
>CAYJBA010000264.1:0-4427 GCA_964367865.1 uncultured Bacteriovoracaceae bacterium
ACTGCGGTTTCCGAACAAGGATTGATTCAAAGCCCGCTGAGGCTGGTTGAGAAAAACAAGGTGATACAGACTGCGACAGATAAGCAGTTTGCTGATTACCTAGGTACAAAGGCAACAACCACTTGTGGAAACGTCGTCGTTGATCCCGGAAAATCAACCCATGAGCAGTTGACGAAATCTGCGCTCGCAGTAGTCGAGATTTTGCAGTTCTCAGCCATTGTCGCTGATCCTAATTCTGGAACCTTTAGCAGTGAAATCCGTCTTGCAAAGCATTACGACAATAGAACAGGACGCGTGACTTATCTCAAAGGAGGGTCACTGTCAGGATCGATCAAAGAAAATTTCAAGGGACTCAGGTTATCCAACGACCAGGTCAAGCGCGCGACGTTTAGTGCAAATGCATCTCGGGGCCAGGGGTATTTCGGTCCATCCTTTGCGCTCTTAAGCGATGTTTCTATTGTTGGAGATTAAAAAAAGGGCGTGGGGTCGATACCTCACGCCCTTTTTTTAAATAGACAATGCTTTAGGTTATTTCTTTTCTGCGCCCTGCAAAATACCTTCAATATTGAGGTTGATTGTGACTTCTTCTCCCAAAAGAACTCCACCCTGATCTAGGGCTTTATTCCAGCTCATTCCGAAATCTTTTCGATTAACCTTTGTAGAACCTGTAAACCCGGCGCGAGTCATTCCCCAAGGGTCATTGGCCTCGCCCAAGTATTCGACATCAAAGGTTACGGGTTTTGTGGTTCCGTGGATGGTCAGATCACCTGTCATTTTATATTTACCCCGTCCGGCAGCTGATATTTTTTTACTTTCAAACGTGAGTGCCGGAAATTTTTCTACATCAAAAAAATCCGCACTTTTAAGATGGTTGTCGCGTTTTTCATTATTCGTGTTAATGCTGCCTGCTTTGACGGAGGCGGTGAGTTTTGCGTCGCTTGGTTTCGCAACGTCAAATTGAAGAGTAGCTTCTACGTCCTTAAACTCTCCACTTACTTTGCTTACGAGATGACGAATTGTAAATCCAATATTTGAGTGGGATGGATAGACTTTATATTCTTTAGCCTGCGCCATGGGCAATGCGATTAAAAATGCAGTCGCTACAAAATGAAAATTTCGCATGATTGATCTCCTTGTTAGTTGGGTTTATTTCTAAACTAAATAAGATCGCGCGTCTACTCGCGTCTTTTATCTCGAAAAAAATCACTTAAAATACTGGAGCATTCCGGAACGTACTGAAGCTCCACAGTAAATCTGTGGTGAGTACGTGAGTCCTCGTGGAGTTTATATCCCAAGCAAAGAGCTCCGCCTTTTGGGTCTTTTGTTCCATAAATGATTTTCGAAATGCGAGCCTGTTGGGCTGCGGCAAGACACATCGGACAAGGCTCAAGCGTGACGTAAAGCGTACAACCGATGAGACGCCAACTTGTTAACTTTTTCGCGGCACGTGTAATGGCTATCATTTCAGCGTGCGCGGTCGGGTCTTGTTTTTTTTCACGAAGATTATATCCCGATGAGATTTGTTTTCCATCGCAAACAATAAGCGCGCCGACTGGGACTTCGCTTTTGCGATAAGCCTGTTTGGCCAAGCGAAGGGCTTTGTTCATCCAAGGCGAACCAGGATCAGCCAGTTCGGATGGTGTGGCTTTCGATTTCTTCAAGTTTCTTATTGAACTCATCTTGGTTGAGTAGATACCGTGAACGCCGATAAAAAGTCGCTATTTTTTTAAGTCTACGGGTAATGAGTCTGAGCGCTCGTTTCTGGGTTTTGTCTAAATGTATAAATTTAACGCCGACCCCCCGAGGATGGGTCACCGCGCCTTGTGTGCACCAAACCACAACACCTTGGCAAGCCATGGGATGATCAAAGACGCTGAAGCTGAGCTGGACGATATCGTCTTGGCGTATATCGCTTCGCATTTTAATAAAACACCCCCCCAATGAAAGATCGAGAATTTGAGCCTGGACTGCCCCTAGCTGGCCATGTTGGATATTTACAGGAACGGTTAGCCGATAACGCGGGTTGCTTTCCCACCAACGAATTTTCGGAAAAAAATAAGGAACGCGGATTTCGCGACTTAAACGAAAGAGTACCGCCAGCATCACAACAACCGAGGCAATGAAGACCAATCCTTTATAATGGCTTTCGCTGTAGTCGTGCACGATAACGGCATTGCTATAGCCAATAAAAATATTAGTGACGATCAATAGGTACCAGGCCCAGCGACGCATTTCCCAAAGTCCGTACCCTACGGCAATGGCGAGCGCAGAAGTTACATAAAAGAGGGGGGAGAGCAGGATATTAATACAGGCGCTAAAGGGAATATCAAAGCAGATCGCCACAGACAAAATGTAGGTCAGCGGAAAGCTCATGTGAAAAACTGCGAGTATTTTGAGAAAGTTCGAGGTGTATCTTTTCACGCATTACCAATGTGCCACGAAATAGGATTCTTAGAAAGGCCCGGAAAATTTTGCCGGGCTTGAAGCAAGTTCGCGTGTGGGTGTAAACTTACTCACCGTTGGAGTAATATGCCCCATTATTATCCATTCGGTTGGGCTCCGCTGCAGTGGCCGAATCATGTCCCTTTGTGTCGCCCCTTGCCGGAATGATATTAGCCCACTCAGATGGACCAGGCAGGTCTGAAATAAACGGTATATTGAGTGGGGGTAATTGTTTTTGTGCAGGTTCCTGTTCCTGAAAATTAACTGGAACCAGACCCTGAATGCTCACTGTCGTGACGGCCTGTGTTGATTGAGTCGTGTTAGTTGTCTCTTCATTTTTAGGTTCGAGTCCAAGTAGCTGAGTAACAAGTTGGTCCATATTTTTTGGCGCATTTTTAGCTCGATATTTGCGAGTGGAGCGTAAGTAAATTTTGGCGGATTTTTTGGCCTTTTCTAAATAACGATCCGCTCTCTTTTGAATCCTCGCGCGGACCAAGTCATTTTCAGCCTTTTCTAGCTTCATGTTTTCTTTTTCCAACTTGCGCATATGATGATTCATTGCCTGAAGCGAGGATGCAACTCGTCTTGCCTCAGGGCGGCGAGAGAGGGTTTTGAGTTCTTGCTTTGAGAGTAGGCACTTTTTATTAACCCATAATCCGTCTTGTTCCATGCTTGCGCGTGTAGAAATATACTCGCCTAAAGCTCTTTGAGTGACAGCGTTACTGCGGCTTCTTCTTAAAGTTTTTACTTCTCTGCAAAGTGTTTTTTCATAATAGGGAAGTTTGTAAAGGTCCCATTTCTCGTCCGTGGGTTCTTCCCAGGTATTTGTCGTTGTTCTACATTTATTTACAGCATAGGGAGTGTCCTTGACCTTATTAGCGTATTTATCGAAACCAGACTTTAATTGATTTAATAATTGAATATCGCCCTGGCTAGAATGCCTTTTCGCATCTCGATAGAGATAACAGGCGCGGCGGTTATAGGCGTTGTAAAGCATACTTTCTAGTTCTATTTTTGAGGTGCCGTACTTAGCGAGATCGATTTGGTCTAGATCGAGATCACCTAGTTTGGCTTTTTCGCTGAGAGAAAGTTGCCTGAGAAATTCGTGGTAAAGCCCTGCTTTGCTGGGCTTGGGCTTTCTCGGATCATCCCTTTTTTCATCCGATTCAGAATAGCTGTCAGAAGGGATGACAAATCGAGCTTTCTTGTCGTCCTCTGAGTACCTACGCAAAGTTCTTAGGGTTCCTTTAGCTAGGCAAAAGGTTGATCCAGATTGTCCTGGTCCGCATGAGTGGGTTTTGTCCTCATTTTTTGGATCATATTTTTCCTGCCATAAAATTATTTTTCTAACTGCCGCTCCAAAAGTCATATCCATGGCGGAATTGAAACTATTGTAAATATTTTTTTGTATTTTTCCCCCAATTGTATCGGGGTGAGCAATAAACCGTTCTCGGTCCAGTTCGGCTGCGACCGCAATAAGCGGCGCATTTGAAATCAAAGCCGTTAAGATTGTGAGGCGGACGAAAAATTTATTCATTTATTAAACCTTATTGGGGAATTAGAGCTGCAACCGTGATGCCGTCCAGGCTGAATGAGTCTGGAGCGACACAGGTTGGAGTTAAAGGGAATTTGCGGGGCGATTTGGACAGAGAAGGGCTGGGTTTTCAAGTCGATGTATAGAATTTTGCCAGGTGAATAAGAGTCAGATACTTAAATTATTTTCGGGCAATCTGGAGCGGCTACAGGTTCTGGGTCAGGTATCGGTTTGAGACGCCATTCTTGACCCGGTCATGCCCCTATGTTAACCGTCTATTTCGGTTCACCAAATTATAGGGGAGAGATGGCCGAGCGGCTGAAGGCGCACGCTTCGAAAGCGTGTTTAGCAGAAATGCTAACGTGGGTTCAAATCCCACTCTCTCCGCCATTTTAGGTCGCCCCCTCCTTTTGGTAAAGATGTGCGTCAATCGTAAATTTACGCTTGACGC
>CAYJBA010000265.1:0-3497 GCA_964367865.1 uncultured Bacteriovoracaceae bacterium
ATAAAAATCATAATCACGGTGAGAAAGCTTCTGCAGACGTAAAGAAAAAGAGCGCTGAGGCGCTTATTCAAATTCGCGAAGAATATAAACGCCGAGTAGCTCCGATCTTTGAACGAAGTTGTATGGATTGTCATGGAAGTCACACTCGCTACCCTTGGTATTATAAAATTCCGGGAATTAAACAAAAGATCGATTCAGATATCAATGAATCAAAAGAGCATCTGGATATGTCAGATGGCTATCCGTTTAAGAGTCATGAATCACCGATTGACGATCTCGAAGAAATTGCAGAATCGATAGAGAAAGGGGAGATGCCGCCCTTATTATACGGGCTGATGCACCGAGATTCGGCGCTTAGTGAAAACGAGAAAAAAATCATATCGGATTGGGTTAAGTCCTCAGTTGGGCTTTTAAGGGATTAATTACTCTCTCGGATAGCAGTTGTGGTTGTCCTCGCATTGGATACAAACCCAACGTTTACAGGTTTCACACTGGTTTACTGCGGGCTCGCTTTTGCAAAAAAAACACATTTGATTCATGGCTATTTTCCTTTCTCTAAAAGATTTTTAACTTCTGTGATCAGTTCCTCAACTGATTTCATTTGATTGATACGCTTAGCGGAAACCGTAAGCGCTAGGCCTTGTCCAAAATCAGAAAAAATCGCTGGGAGGACTTCCTTATTCAATGGATATTTTTTTAGAAAATCGTCTCGGTGCAAAAACTCAACAGGGATAGATAAGTCACGGACAAAAGATTTCCACGCTTTGTTTTCAGTAAATATCCCATAAGTAATAGCGCAAAGATTACACGAATAGGTACTTGGCGAAACGATTTTGTGCGCGATGTCGACGAGAGTATTATAAACGCCACCGTCGGCAGCATACACAAAGACTAATTTGAGTGGTTTCAGAATTGAGCCTCAGTCGTTGGGTTCATATCAGGGTTAAAGTATCATCTCCCGGATCAAAGAATAGCGCCAAATGAACTGAAATATTTGGTATAACTGCTTTTAGCTATGGATTGCAAAATCACAATCAATGGAAAAAACATCGCCGCAATAGAGGGCGACCTTCTTTTAAAAGTTCTCGAGAAGATGGGAGACCCTGTTCCGCATCTTTGCTATGACCCGCGTTTTCCCGCCAGTGCGTCTTGCAGACTTTGTCTTGTCGAAATTGAGGGCACCAAAAATCCAGTTTGTTCTTGTGTAGCGGTAGTTCAATCAGGGATGAAAATAAAAACTCATACCCAGGCTCTTGAGCAATATCGCGAAATTGAACTTAAAATGCTTGGACGAGATTGCTCGAAAGAGTCGCCGCTAGCTCAGTACATGAAAAGCTATAAGATTCAAGGGTATCGCGATATTAGTGAATCCAAATTCTCGGATCAATCCCATCCTTATATAGCTGTTAATATGGATCGATGTATCACTTGCTTCCGATGCGTCCATATATGCGATCAGGTTCAAGGAGAGTTCGTCTGGCGTATTGTCGGAAGGGGTCCAGAGTCTCAAATTCGCCCTGGTTCAAGCGCCACATTACAAGCGAGCGCGTGCGTGAGTTGCGGAGCTTGTGTAGATACGTGTCCAACTGGAGCGCTAGAGGATCATACGATAGCAAGAGCTCCGAAAAAACCTGACCAATGGATCAGGACCATTTGTCCTTATTGTGGCGTAGGCTGCGAACTGGAGGCAGGCGTCGCTCAAGACAAAATCATTGGAATCAAACCCTCAATTGAGGGCCCGTCCAATAAGGGCCATCTCTGTGCTAAAGGCCGTTATGCTTTTTCGTATGTCGATGCGGATGACCGCGTGACTACCCCTATGGTGCGAGTGGGCGGTCGGTGGAAGAAAACAGGCTGGGATGAAGCATTGAATGTTGCGGCTGATAGTTTAAAGAAAATCATTAAATCGCATGGCGGTGATTCGATTGGAGTAATGGCTTCGGCTCGAGCAACGAACGAAGATTCTTTTCTTGCCCAAAAATTTGCCAGAGTCGTGCTTGGAACCAATAATGTAGATTGCTGCGCACGCGTTTGCCATGCTCCGACAGCAGCCGGAATGTCTCGAGTTTTCGGAACTGGGGTTGCCACAAATAGCTTTAACGATATTGAAAAAGCAGGACTCATTTTTATTCTGGGTGCAAATCCAACTGAGAACCACCCAGTGATCGGCGCGAGGATCAAGCAGCAGGTTTTGCGTGGCGTGCCTCTTATTGTTGCGGATCCGAGGCGTACCGAATTAGCAAAACTGGCACGGATTCATCTTGCACTCAAGCCTGGCACCAACGTGCCGCTTTTACATGCGCTGGCTCAGGTCATAATCACTGAAAAACTATGTGACGTTAAATTTATAGAAGCTCGCACCGAAGGTTATTTAGAATTTAAGTCGAAAATCTCCCCGTTTACTCCCGAGCGGGCGGCGGAAATTAGCGGCGTGCCACCTGACTTGATCCGCCAAGCGGCCAGACTTTATGCGCAAACTGCACCAGCGATGTGTATTCATGGGTTAGGCATCACGGAGAATATTCAGGGAACTGAAAGTGTGATGGCCATTTCGCACTTAGCGCTACTCACCGGAAATATCGGTAAGGCTGGATCTGGGGTTAATCCGCTTCGCGGCCAAAATAATGTGCAAGGAACGGCGGCAATGGGTTGCGAGCCCAATCGCCTTGTAGGCTCCCAAAAATATAATGCTGTTAGTAAAAATCACGAGGAGATATGGAAAACGGAAATTCCGACTGTTCGGGGCCAAACCGTTTTAGAAATGGTTGATTCAGCAGGACAGGGGACCCTCCATGGAATGCTCATGATCGGTTATGATGTTTTTTTTAGCTCACCTCATGCAAACGAAGTTGAAAACCATCTTCGCAAGCTTAGCTCAATGATCGTAATTGATTTATTTATGAATGCGACCGCGCGGGAATTTGGAACTGTTTTTTTGCCAGCGGTAAGCTCCTATGAAAAAGACGGAACGTTTATGAACTCCGAACGCAGGATTCAACGCGTGCGAAAAGCTGTCACTCCGCGTGGTCAAGCAAAACCGGATTGGGAAATAATCTGTCTTTTGGCCAAGAAAATGGGCACTATGAATGGCTTTAATTATAATTCCCCTGAGGAGATTTGGAACGAAGTGAGGGCGTTGTGGCCTGCGGTGAGAGGCATCAGTTATGAGCGCTTAAAAGGGCCGGGAATTCAATGGCCGTGTCCTAACGAGGAGCACCCAGGCACTGAGATCCTTCATCAGAGGAGTTTTCCGATTGGCGATCGCGCTAAATTTAAGTTGATTGAATACCTACCTAGCAGAGAAGTTCCAAACAAAGATTTTCCATTTATTTTAAACACGGGTCGAACTCTTTATCATTTTAATGCTTCGACTATGACTGGGCGGACTTTAAACCACAAGCTTCAGTCGGACTCACTTATTCAGATCAATCCGATGGATGCAGAAAGTCTAAAGATCAAAGAGGGTGGTCTTGTTTTAGTAGAAAGTCAGTACGGAC
>CAYJBA010000265.1:3507-4390 GCA_964367865.1 uncultured Bacteriovoracaceae bacterium
GAGCATGCGTTTGTGAGGATGTCATGCCCGGGCATTTATTTTCGTCTTTCCACAATGTAGAGAACTTCGTAAATCGGGCGATCGGAGGGGGTCGCGATCCGATTGCCCATACCCCTGAATACAAAACTACAGTGGTTAGACTCCAAAATTTTTATAAAAATTAGACTTTTATTATCAAACACTTGCAGTTACCTTTATAAAGGTGCCGCATATAAATCGGGTTTTGCTAGCAACCGTGGTTTTGTTGTTTTTTCTACTCGAGCAAAATGCAGCCATGGCTTTTGTCGCTGAACCAAAAGTGCCTCAGGCCTCGTCGGCCCCTCATACCGTTACCGAAGACGCACGAAACTTGGGCGACATAGCCGTCTTTCTATATGGGGATGGTAAGATGTACCTCAAGATTGCAAAGTGGAATAATATTCCGTCGCCCTATGTAGTGCATCTGGGGCAAAAATTGATATTACTTGAAAAGCCACTCTTAACTTCTGAAGAGGGATCCGCCAAGCTCCTAGAGGTGTGGCGCGCTCGGTTTAATATTTTTATAGATGATCAGACAATATCACCTGAGGAAAAAAAGGCTCGTGAAAATTTTGTCGCGAAACTCAGAGAGACAGAAAAAATAGAAAAAGCAGTTGCGTCAGTCGCAGCGGTTCCGGAAGTAAAAGCACCCAATGCTAAAGAAGAGCTGGCTCATGGTCAAAGGCTTTTCGATGCCCAAGCTTACGAAACTGCAACTCAACACTTTAAAAAGGCTCGGGAAATCGATCCAGATTTAGTGACTTCTTGGTTTTATGAAATCGTTGCGCTTCGAATGTTAAAAAAGGACGAGGACGCAAAAGCTACAGCTAAACTTCTTTTAGACAGAAAACCCATGTTAAGTGGA
>CAYJBA010000266.1:0-4374 GCA_964367865.1 uncultured Bacteriovoracaceae bacterium
TCAAGGATTTTTTTGGACTCAAGCCCGAACATTTGCCTGAAAGCTATCTGGGGCGAGTGTCCGCGCTATTTCATGCTCGGGGTACGGCAGAGCCGATCGAATTTGCGGTTGGTATCTGTACCTTGGCGATTTTGATTCTTTGGCCCCGGATAAATAAAAAAATTCCGGCCCCGTTAGTGGCTCTTTCAACGGCTGCGCTTGGAGTTTATGCTCTTAGGGCGAGCATTCCAGAGTTAGAAATCGCTACTATTCAGTCTCGATTTAACGGAATTCCAGCGGGATTTCCGGATTTTCAAATGCCCTGGAATTTTTCAGGCGCAGAGGGTCGACCGTTAGTGTTTAACTTGGAACTCATCCGAGATTTAATGCCCTCAGCTTTTGCAATCGCCATGCTGGGCGCTATCGAATCGCTTCTCTCGGCAGTCGTTGCTGATGGAATGGCTCGAACCCGCCATGATCCGGATGCAGAGCTCGTAGCATTGGGTACTGGAAATTTGATTTGCCCTTTTTTTGGTGGAATTCCTGCAACAGGCGCTATCGCAAGAACGGCAACCAATGTTCGTTACGGGGGCAGGACTCCTATCGCCTCGATGGTTCATGCTCTTTTTACCCTTTTGATTCTTCTGATATTGGCGCCTTTAGTTTCGAAACTACCCATGGCCTCACTTGCGGCGCTTTTGATTCTGGTCGCATACAACATGTCAGAAGTAAGGCATTTTTTTCATATTTTAAAGGCCGCTCCAAAGAGCGATGTAATCGTTTTACTTACCTGCTTTTTTCTCACCGTAATTTTCGACATGGTGGTGGGCGTTACAGTTGGGATCGTCCTTGCGGCTCTCCTTTTTATGAGGCGTATGGCTGAGTTGACTTCGACTCAGAACCTCACAGGAAAGGATTCGGGAAAGGGAACGGAGATCGAAGTTCCGCGGGGAGTTGTCCTTTACCATATTGCTGGGCCTTTGTTTTTTGGCGCAGCTGAAAAGGCAGTTGGAACAATCGCTACCGTACGTGGCGACTTTAAAGTGCTTATTTTATTAATGGAAGATGTTCCGACCCTCGATATAACCGGTATGGTTGCGCTCGAGGGGGTTATTCAAACGCTTATCCAATCCAAGAAGTCAGTGATACTCACAGGGGTGCAGTCCCAGCCCCGCAGTCTATTAGAAAAATCTAGACTCAAGGAAAATTCTTCTAAATTTATTATCTGTACTGAAATGAATGAAGCAGTCGAAATGGCAAAAAAAGCAATGAGTGAGAGTACAGGTTAGCGAACACCAGCGGCTGCCGCTCGTTTTTGCTCATTGACCGCATGCAGGGCTAGGACCACGCGCTGAAGCCTAAAACTTTGGGTAAAAGTTTCAAGATCGACGCTTGTAAAGATTTCTTCGCTTGATCGCAGGCTAATTGGAGTGGCATAACCTAATTCGACGAGTTCCGGAAAGTCCTCAAGGCGAATGGAGTCACGGCCCGTTTCTTCGATTTCAGTGTTTTTGATTTCAGCGAGATTGAGAATGTTCATTCCTGTTCGGGTATCTTTTTTAGACTTGCTCATATGCTTCATCATAATGCTCATGATGAGAAAGCCTCGGGTGGATATATCGTGGCGTTTCTTTGCCTCAAGAATATTTTCTTCGTTCAGGTACGTTATGGTCTGCTCCAAAAAATCGATATCTTTCAAAATGACTTTTGAGCCCGTATCCGTATTTTCAAGTGACATAATGCCAACCTGATCCATGACGTCTAAAAAAGTCGTAATCTTGGCAACTGGAATTCCCATAATCTGGTTGCAGTAGCGCTGAAGTAAACCGATGCGAAGATTCAATTGTCCGGTGTCCTCTATCGCAACACCGTTTCTTGCGCCAACCAAAAGTACAGCAGTTGCAATTTTTAAAACATCGGGTGGCGAAAGAAAGACATAGTGTTTTCCGCCTTTACCGCTGCGGTCCGAATAATCATATGACGTACTCGCAGTCTCCAGTTGGCGGATGCGCGTGCTCGCAGCTCGAAGTCTTGCGACCACAGTTTTTAGCAATATTTTTAGCCACTCGGGCATCTTGACTAAAGTGTCCTGAAAAGCGGGTCCTGAAATCTCAACCACTTCGACTTCAGTCAGCGCTTCAGCCGAGGCTGATCTGGGGTTGCCATCTAAAAAGGCGAGTTCGCCTAAAATTTGGCCCTGACGAACAGTATCTAGTTCGATATGGGTGTCACCCTTTTTCTTAAAAAGGCGAATGATTCCCATTTTTACTAAATACATGGCCTTGGAGTTTTCGCCTTCGCCAAAGAGCAGCTCGCCCTTTTTAAGGCGCATACTACGCTGTCCTTGTCCCCCAGTGGGCGGAGGCATTGACTGTGCACGAACTCCCATTGACACGCTCCTACGCTTAAACCTTATCGGTCAAACTGGGATTGATATTAAGGGGGGGATAACGCGTGCAGTTATTTCTTCCTAAAGCCTGATATTAAAGCCGAAAATACACTTCCCCAAAAAATCCAAAAAGCAGGATTTTTCGGAGATTCGAAATGAACGCCGGGGAGGTGAAATCCTTCGAGGACCATCTTAAAGCCAATAATTCCGATCATGAGAAAAGCGGACACCTCAAATCGTGGAAATTGTACGAGAAGCCGTCCAAAAATGGAGGCCGCAAATCGCATTAGAACAACTCCGAGCATCCCTCCTGTAAATACGACCCAAAATTTCGAACTGATTGCAACAGCCGCTAAAATAGAATCGATTGCAAATGCGATATCCATCAACTCAACTAGCAAAACTGTTTTCCAAAAACTTAGTTTTCGAACGGGCTTCTCGGGGTCTTTTGAGCCCCTTCTGATAAAGTGCTCAATAGCAATGATAATGAGGTATCCGCCCCCTACAAAGCGAACCCAGCGCCAATGCATGAGGTAGGTGATTAGGGACAACGAAATGAGTCGAAAAATGATCGCGCCACCCAGACCATAAGTTAGCGCTCGACGCCGCTCTTTTGGTGGAAGATGTTTGGTGAGCAGAGCCAAAACGAGCGCGTTGTCTACGCTCAGGATTCCCTCGAGAAAAGCTAAAAATAGTACTAGAAATGCACTCTCAAGAAATACCTGCCAATAGGTCATAGTTCCTTAAAAGATACACGAATGAGCAGCCCTGCTCTAGTTTGAAAATAAATTTTGGACCGTTTCAGCTTATAGCGCCGCCTGAAATACCAGGGTAAGAAGCTGGCCTTTTCCCCCAGATGATTCGATAGGTGCGCCGTAGTTACCTGTGGAGTTTTCCAAAATCTCGTATGCGGCCCCAATTTTTTGGTTCTTGGCAAAATAGTAATTTAGGCCAAATCCATAATCCGAAGCTGTGAAAGTCCCATTGTTATATTGAGTTGCTCGGGCAACAGGTTGCCAAGAGTCGTCGAGCATGTAGCCGAGACCCAGTCCCCATCCCGATGTTACCAGACCAAAGTCATTTGCTTTTACGTATTCGAAAAGTGCACGAACTCCTGAAAGTTGGTATCCCACGCCTGCACCCCAGCGTCCCTTGTCGTTGTATTTCATGTCACCAGCCGTGGTAAATGCACCGAGGTTTACCCCTTCGGACAGGGTATAATCAATTCGAGCTGATAAATCCTTTTGACCCGTGACATCGTCTTGGTTCGTGCCTCTTCCATTGGTCAAAGTGGCTCTTAATTTAAGTGCGCCGCTCTTAAACTGGGCTTTTAAACCTGGCTCTCTGAAATCGCCCCATTTGCGCGAAAAGAGTGCTCTTTCTGGAAATAAAAGATCGGCAGATGAATCTAAATTCTCAGCGGTTGTGGCAATTTTAAACTGACCGACAGTCAATTCTACTTCAGAAGAAACGTCGTAGGAAATTCCGAAATCAGAAAGGACTTTGTTATCACCCGCGGGGCTGGGATTTTTTACAGGATCAATCATCGCAAACAACCTGACTTTATCCGTAGTCTGTCCAATGAACTTAATCTCCGCGCGTCGCGGTTTAAGATTTAAGTAATTGGTCCAATTTGAATCACTCACTGCCCAAGCCTGAACTAAGATCGACGCCGAGAGCTTACTTTTCGAGTCTGGGCCCGTGTAAATGGACTCGTCGGCATGGGCGCAAGTTCCAGCGACGGCGAGCGCTAGGGTTATGGGCAGGATTCTTATCTGAACAGGTAGGGGTTGAAACATTTCGCAATCTCCTTATTGGGACAATATATTTTCGGCCAAATTACTCTATAAAACTAAAAATGTTGATTATATTATTGTTAGGAATAGAAAAAATAACGCCGGTCACGGAAAAATATGAACTGGGGTACCGAGATCAATCTGGTCAAAGATAGAACCAATATCTGAATTCATCATACGAATGCAGCCCTCAGACCAGGACTTTGATTC
>CAYJBA010000267.1:0-4367 GCA_964367865.1 uncultured Bacteriovoracaceae bacterium
TGAGGTCTGCTCTTTAAGTTCCTCCATCGCGAGTTTTCCAGCTCCGCTTGTACTTTGATAAGTCGAAACTACGACACGCTTAAGCCCGTAGCGATCATGAATAGGTTTGAGTGCAACCACAAGCTGGGCCGTTGTGCAATTAGGGCCTGAGATAATGCGTTGTCGTGCGCCCAATCCTTTGCGAGACACAATTTGAGCAATAAGATCCCCGTTCACTTCTGGAACGACGAGGGGAATATCGCTCTCCCCTCTAAAGGCCGCCGAATTATCCACCACAAAGCATTCAGACTCCGTGGCTTGCGGCACCCATTCTTTCGATACTGCATCTGATGCATCAAAAAATACGAGATCAATTTCTTTAAAACAGCCAGACATCAGAGTTTTACAAATTACGTCTCTTCCCTGAAATTTAATTTTTTTCCCCTCAGAACGGGGCGACGAAAATGCGGATAGATCTTGAATTGGAAAATTTCTTTTCTCTAAAATTGAAAATAATACTTCACCAACAGCCCCTGTTGCTCCAACAACTGCGATCTTAAGAGCCATTTCAAATGGGGCGTGGAGCTTTTTCACCGCGCACTACTCTCTGTAATACTTGAGTCAGATTCCAAACAAGACTCAAAACGACATACGCAGCCAAAGTAAAAAAGAGTGTAACTTCGGGTTTAACAGCTACCAGAATCATCGTCAGAACCCCAATCATCATATATCCAAAGGTAGCTCTGGATCTCCAGTTTAATTCTTTAAATGAAGGAAACCGAATCGTACTCACCATCAAACTAGCCAAACCAAAGGTCATGACCAATGCCGGAATTTGGCGTGAGTCAGACCAATTTACCGTCTGATTAAATATAATGTAAGTCGCGACGATTCCTGCTGCCATCGGTATCGGAAGTCCTTGAAAAAAAGCCTTTGAAACTGTACCGACGCTTACGTTAAATCGAGCCAAACGAAGCGCTCCGCATGCCATGTAAAGAAACGCTGCAAGCCAACCTAGACGATCGTATGGCTTAAGCGCCCACTGATAAAGTAAAATGCTTGGAGCGACCCCAAATGAAACTAAATCCGAAAGACTATCGTACTCGACACCAAACTGGCTCGTTGCTTTTGCAAGGCGAGCGATGCGGCCATCCAGCATATCAAATACAGATGCTAAAACGATGAGCCACGCGGCCGCTTCATATTTATCTTGCATCGAGGCAATCATCGAATAAAAACCACAAAACATATTGCCCGTCGTAACCAAATTCGGTACCAGATAAAGTTTTCGCATAACTAGACTATACAATAACTCTCAGTGATTTACTCCACCGCTCATTAAAAAAGCGATTCCCAAGACCACAAAACAGACCCCTACGGTCCGGAATGGTGAAAATTTTTCCCACCCTGCGATCCAGGCAACCGGAACTGATATAACTGGCGATAGCGACGAAAGAGTCGCTCCCACAGCTAGAGTAGAATGAGTCATCCCATAGGTATAGAAAGCTGACCCCCCAAAAGCCTCCATGGCAAAGAGCCAAAAGTATTTTTTTACCTCCTTCAGTGGCAATAACAGACGCGCCTGAGGCGTGAGAATCAGGCAAAATGCCGCGGACATGATCAGTCCAATTCCCATTCGCACGGTATTGGATACGGGTAAATTTGTTCCCGCAGCTGCCTCAGAGACTGCGATGGAGTTGAGCGCCCAGAAAAAAGACGCCGCAAACCCTAAAAACACCCCTTTTGCCCGCGAACCCTTCAAAGTGGACTGTCCTGAGTAAATGGGCATTTCGGGACTGTGAAGAATGACTAAAACCATACCAGCAACAGTCATCATCAATCCTACAGCTTGAGTCAACGCGAGTGGTTCATTCTTAAATACGAGTCCAAATAATCCGGTCCAAATCGGATAACTAGAAGCGAGCGCAAGTGCAGTGGGAATTCCAACGTGCCTCGTGGCCCAAAGAAACAAAATATCTCCGAAACCGTAGCTAGCAAACATTGAAACAGTAAACCACTCGACGGTATGAATCGAGACCAGGCGATATTCGCCATATAATGTTGAAAAAGACCCAGCCGAAACTAATGCCCAAATAAAAAACAACGACAGCGCAATGAGCGCCCTCATCAAACTCACGGAGAAAGCCGAGTAAGTTCGAGATAAGTGGGAGTATCCCGCACTGCCAAAAGCCCAGGTGACCGACGACATGAATGCGCAGAAGGGACCCACTTCTAATGTCCTCGAGTCGGACCGGGAGGCAGTAGACCTGCTTTTAATTTGAGTTCAGCATCGGACACTCGAAGATATCTTGGTACCACTTTAAGTGCAGGCCTAGCCATTCCAGCTTGATAGGCCTCCCAAGCGAGTTGTCCTAGGTAACGCCCCTGGACTCCCTGTGAGAAAGGTAAAACGGACTGCAATTCTTTAGAAGCAGGGAGTTTTTTCCAAAGGTCCAAATACCTCATTCGACCTTCGCCCACTGCAAGCCAAAGGGCTTCTTTTGCCACTGAAGAAGTTCCTTCAGACATTTTTTTCTTCACGGCCTTGAGAAGTTCCCCAGGAGTGATTACGAACTCATCCACTCCGCGTTTCCATAACCCCGAGGAGTCTCCCATCGCAGGTACTACACAATCTGCGATGGAGCGCGCGCTCCCAAAGAGAGCAAATAATTCGCCCTTGCATGCATCAGTGGCTGCAACGACAACGACTCTTTTTTCTAATTGAGCCGCCCAAAGAGCCGCGGGTCGGGCAAGTGCGGCAAGGCTAGAAACCGGTATAAGTGGCTTTTGCACGCTATGCGCAAGCGTTCTTGCCGTAGTCACCCCTATTCTCAATCCGGTAAAACTTCCGGGTCCAACTCCCACAGCAAATAAATCGACGTCTCTGAGTTTCCAACGCGATGACTCGAGTAATTGATCAAGCCCCCATAAGAGCCTTTCAGACTGAGTAGTATCAACATCCAGATTGAGTTCGGATACGAGCCTGACTTCTTGCCAGCCCTTTTTTGAAGATGTAGGCCACTCAAGCGCCACAAGGGCTGCGGCCTTTGAGGATGTATCCCAACCCACAAGTCTCATATCAATCAAATGGAATAATGCGAGTGAGGTCGTTCTTGATCACAACAATCATCAAAAGCGCGATTAAAGAAAGTCCAACACCCTGAATGATTTCCATCTGCTTCATAGATAGGGGCTTACCTCTCACCGTTTCAAGTGCGAGCAAAACTAGATGTCCACCATCTAATACGGGAATAGGTAAAATGTTTAAAACACCCAGCCCTATCGAGAGCAACGCCATTGTGGTCAAAAACGAAATCAATCCGTGAGTGAGAGATTCGCCAGCAATTTTACCAATGAGAATAGGTCCGCCAAGCGTACGCACTGAAACCTCTCCAGTAATCATCTTCTGAATAGTGATAAAATTACGCCAGGTGAAAGACACCATGCGATCGACACCCATGTAAAAGATCCGAAATGGATTATAAACTCTTTCGATTACAGTGACAGGTTCATTCCAAAATAAAAGTGGAGCGACACCTACTGTAAACTGCACAGTCTTATTGAGAGCAGCATCCCTCGAGGGCGTTGCATTTGGAACAACGGTCGCCGACATCATTTGTCCATCTCGCTCCCATTTCAGTGCAACTTTTCCTTCCTTTTCCCCAGCAGTCTGAACTGCATCTTTTAACCCGAAAAAACTATCAAACTGTGTCTTACCCACGGCCACTAAGCGATCGCCCTTTTTAATTCCGGCAGCCGCGGCTGGCGATTTCGAAAGCGTGCGCTCCACGAAGAGCTCAGAAGAGTAAAGTCCCCAAGCTGAGGAGGAATCACGAGCGCCTTCCGGCTTGTATAAAGTAATATTTTTTTCGCCCTTTTTTTCGGACTCAAGCACCATTGTGATCTTAGTGCCGGGTGCCAGACGGTAAACTAGCTCTTCGTAAGCCTCCCAGCTTTCAACTTTTGTTCCATTAACCATGACTACACGATCGCCGGTAACCACACCCAACTTTCCTACAACAGACATCGGATTGGATACTCCAACAGTCGCCGAACGCGACATAGGGAGCAAGCCATCAATTTCACCCACTTGAGTTGCTTCGCCGTAAACGCTAAATCCAGTCTGAGAAACAGGCTTAATGATGAGATGAGAAGGCAGCTTTTTACTTTTTCGAACCATTTCAAAATCCAGCGGTTTTCCAGGATTTTCTGAAATCAACTGGGCAACCTCTTCAAAACGGCTCACGGCTTTTCCGTTAATGGAAATGATCTGATCTCCACTCGTAAATCCTAATTTATCTGCTGGAGAACCACGCACTACCCGACCAACAACCCTAGCCATCTGCGGTTCCCCAATTACAATAATGGCCATAAAGACAAGTGAGGCC
>CAYJBA010000268.1:0-4348 GCA_964367865.1 uncultured Bacteriovoracaceae bacterium
CGGCCTTTAGATGTTTTTCCGACGAATACCGCAAATAAATTTGGGAAATGACGATCCGATTCGACTTGGTAATAGCTGTTTCGACCAGCAAGATTTCCGAACGCGACTAAAAATTGAATTAGTAGCGCAGCTGGGTCCGATTCGGTATGAGGAGAAATCAAATTTACCAATTCGCCGGGTAATCCGTGAAACGCCTCCGGTTCGAGAGGCTGCGGCCATGGGAACAGAGAATCTTCAGCCCCCCGGTTTTTCATTTTATTATCGTCCATGGTTCCGCCTCCGCATTTCAAGCTTCAGAACATTTTCAAATGCCTTCACAATCTCGGACTCCAGAAGAGGAGGGCGGTTCTTAGATTTGTTCCATAGAAGGACGAACTCTCGCGCAATTTCTGGAGCTAGAGATGTTCTAAGCAATAATCCTGAGAGTTCAATTGTGCGCTGATTACGCTCACCCTCTTGAGCACCATTCCTTAATAGTGTCTCCCAAAAGCTAGGAGGTTTCGGCGTTCTAAAATCAGGCGTTTCAGAACGTAACAGCTTCAGCAACCAGAGGGGGGCCTCGGCTAACGGTGTATCTTCAATGTGCGCGTCCACGTCCCAGGCATATATTTTTCCGTTCGGATGTATTGAGGGCGGTGCGATCACATATCCCCCTCCGGCGCGAATATCCAAGCCGGGTGCGAATCTCACACGATTTTTTAGCTCACATTTTGGGTGCCGGAAAAAATATTGCTGTCCCTTCCCGGTGATTGAAATCGGAGTTTTTGGTAATAGGCCATGTTTTTTTTCGAGTTCTTTTATGGAGTCAAGCCCAACCTCACCATCAACGTCGAGTACGAAAATATTTGAAATTGGCCCGGTCGCCACACCGATGTTTGCAGATGGATATTTATTCCACCAAAAATCTATCTGCTTCTGGTCCCGTGTCGCGTCTTTACAGCCGTGCTGCGTTATTGGTTCCTTGCCTCTTGGACGACACGGAAAAACTGAAAAACTATATTTTTGGCCGCAATTTTTAGCGCATCGCCTGAGTTCGAGCATCGATTGCCTCCAGCAATTTTAAAACTGCGTCCAATGCAGTTCTCTCAAGTTCCAAGAGAATCGCTCCGATTTCGAAATCGTAGTTTTCGGCAAGATTTGCCATTTCGTCGAAATCTAATTCGAATCGCTTCCGCAAAATTCTAATTCTTTCGGATCTCACTTGCGCCGCCCCTGTGGATTTCCCTGATCTTGACGAGGAAAATGTTCTATCCGGTGGTGCCTGAGCCACGAATCAAGATCTTCCCGCAAGTACCTAATCGCTCGCCCAACCCGTACAAACGGCGGACTTGGACACCTATTTGTGCGGTATCCATTCATTCTGGCTTGACGTAGGGTGGAGCGGGATAGTCCTAGATATTGAGACGCTTCAATTTCAGTAAAAGTATTTTTATTCACTTTGGTTTCTCCTTGCTCAAGGATTACCAAAGGGCGCTATTTGGTGATTTCAATCAAATCGGGTAGCTGCTACCCGATTTGATTATTCTGAATTATAAGTAAATCTTTTTGGCTCTAAATATTTTCTGGGTACTTTAATATCAGCCGAACGAAGAGCTTCCCTTATAAAGCAATTTTTTCTCTTGATCACAATTTGTCGTTCAGAACGGCTAAGATTTTGATCGGCAGTCCAACGCTGATACTTGTCGAATATCTTGGAAAGTCTTTGAAGGATTGCTGGCGTCGAATAAATTTCACTTCGGCCTCGACTAATCTGCCATTTATTTCTGCTCTTTTTTTTGTCATTTATTTTCTCAAATTTGGGGGGCTTATCACATATTTTAATAAAATGTCTGAGCTGACTTTGTAAGCTGCCGGGGAGGGGTTTTCGTGAAGTAGTAACCGACCCGGTGCTCCATCCACCATTTAGCGGGCCTTTGGAAGACGAGACCGAAGAAATGCTGGGTTCTAATAAAATTGTGGAACCAGTAAATTGACCTTGGGTAGATAGGTCTATGTCATTGATCGAATCAAGGAGGACGTTGGCTTCATTGCGAAGCTTCATGAGTGTGGCTCGTACTTGACTGGGGCGGGCTTGCGAATTTTCTATATACTTCACACACTTGTAGCCAGCGACACATTCTTCTACGGCCGTAATCATTTCATTAATGATTTTCGAATACTTATTTTTAGATTCGCCTAGTCCTGCATGCTCGATCAATTTATCTGGGTCGTTTTTTGAAAGACGAAATAAGTGGGGAGTGAGGATGTGGGTTAGCTGTTTCTTACCAGAAATGGGCTTAGGTTTAGTTGGCATAATTGAACTCGACTGCTTTGGATTCGTCCAGGCGTGCTACCGCTTCCGCCATTACCCGAGGAGACAGATGTGCGTACCGAAGGGTCATCTTAATATCTGAATGCCCGAGCAACTCTCTGACAGTATTCAGATCTACCCCGCGCATAATCAGTTGGCTGGCGAAGTGGTGTCTCATGTCATGCCATCTAAAATTCGAAACCTGGGCGTCTATCAGAAGCTTCGCCCAGGCTTTTTTGACGTTATTAAATACATCACCAGTTCTTCCTGGAAAGATCAGTTCGCTCTCAGGCGACACTTCCTTCCATTTTCTAAATGTATTTAGGGCTGTTTGGTTGAGTGGAATATGTCTCGTTTTTCCGCTCTTAGAAATCTGACCCCTAATAGCGATTGTTCTATTTCCAAAATTTACGTCGGACCATTTGGCGTGAAACAGCTCGCCTTGCCTGGTGCCAAGATTGAGAGAGAGCAGGACCATTGGTTTCAGGTAATCTGCAAATGGATATTGCGAAAGTTCCGGAAGTGTCTTGATTCCACGTTGAATTCTCCAAACGTTCCCGCTATTGCGACCTGTGACGATTCTATGTTCCCTGGCATCAAGCGCAGCGTAAAGACGAGTAAGCTCTTCAGAGGTCAAATAGCGGACAATCCCTGACTGATCCACCCTTTGTGCCTTAATGGAAATCAGGGGATGATTCTCGATTAATTTCCATTCAACGGCTCGAGAAAGGCAAGCCTTGAGCATTCCTACGTTACGATTTACCGTCGAACCTTCTCTTCCAGCCTTCTTTCTGTCATTGATCCATTTCTCGACTTTCCATGCTGTTATCTCATCTAGACGGATTTCGTGAAATTCCTCAAATCTTGCCAAAAGGCGTTCAACGGTTTCGTCGCCTCGTTTGTGATTAGCTTTCGCCCAATCCCCATAGTCTCCCTGGACAAACGCCTTTAAGGTCATAAGTCGCTGACGTTTCCGGTCCTTCGCTGGGTCTAAGCCCTGGGCAACCGACCCTAGGACCTTCTTAGCCTCGTCGCGTGCCTGAGATAGCGTAAGGTGGTCGACACGTCCAAGCTTGACCCGTTGCTTGAGATTCTGGCCATTTCGGTACTCGCAGTAGTAGGATTGCACGCCCGAAGGTTGTACTCGGATTAGAAATCCTGGCAGTTCTGTGTCGCGCACTTCGTAGGGCTTATCCTTTGCAGCAAGAGTCGCAATCAGCTTCGTTCCAAACTTCATTTGCATGGCCGTTTTCTCCGTAAGTCCACTGTAAGTCCAAACAGGATATACCGTGACGGATCGCCTTCGACAATGGAGAACTCAAAAAATGCTTAAATATAGCTGAAAATCAGTGTATTTTGTACGCCATCGTTCGCCATTGTTTATAGTGATTCTGTGTAATTTCCCCTTTACACGGCCAAGGTCGTAGGTTCAATCCCTACAGTGCCCACCATTTGTCAAGCTGTTCGAACCACGAAACATCAGAAGTTCTCCCCCGGCTTCGACGTCGAAGTCCTTGGGGAGTTCTTCTTCCTGCATAGCCATTTCCCATTCGACATAATCCTTGCCGGCATGGAATTCCACTTCAAAGCCTTCAGGAGTGATCAGAATACGGCTGACAAGCGCCCGAATGATTTTCTCCCTCACTGCTTCTGTGTTTTCAAGGGATGCGACCATTCTGAGGCCCTTTAAGAATGCCTCATACTTTTTCAGACTTGCCGGGACGTCTCCTGTGATTTGTGTCAATTGGGCTTTAGCGAGTCGTGCTTGTTCTTCAGCCTTTATTTGCTCAAGCTTTTCCATCTGCTTGAAAACCGGGGTAGGGGAGACGGATTTGGGCAACTCAGCCAGCCTCGAAGCTAAAACCTCTATCTGTCCCTCGATGCTCCGGATCTTCTCTTGGATCCTCTTTGTTTCAGAGGTTTTTGATTTTTCACGATGAAGCTTCTGAGCGCCCTCAACGAGATCTTCTACCAGGCATGGCGTACTGAGCAGTTCCTGCACTTTTTCCCAGATCACGGGTTCGAGTTTCTTGGCCTGGATGCGGAACGGTTTGCAAT
>CAYJBA010000269.1:0-4343 GCA_964367865.1 uncultured Bacteriovoracaceae bacterium
TTTTTAAAAAAGGACTTAACCAGTCGCGATTTAAAATTCGAAGATATAGTTTCCGCGACAGATTTTGTTGTCGTTTGCAGTGAAGTCATCGACTCCCGGATTCAAGATTGGAAAATTAAGATTGAGGACACTATTGCCGACAATGCCTCATCCGCTTTTATAGTTTTAGGAAAAGAAAAAAAAACTCTCGAACAAGTCGATCTTAAATTAGCGGGAATGACTCTTAAGAAAAATGGTGAAATCGAGTCAACGGGTGTGGGTGCGGCATGTATGGATCACCCGATTAACGCGGTTTTGTGGCTTGCTCAAACCATGGTTAAACGGGATGATCCCCTTCGCGCTGGAGATTGCATTTTATCCGGGGCCTATGGGCCAGTTGTATCTTTTAAAGAAGGCGACAGTTGCACAGTTGAGATCAATGGACTAGGTTTCGTTTCTTGTAGCTATGAGAAATGAGGAACTCAAATTATTGGCGTCGCATTTGGATCGAGCAACTCTTGAAGCACGAGAAGTTGAAAAGCTGACCACCAATCACCCTCAGTTGTCTTTGTCGAGCGCCTATAAAATTCAGGAAATAGGAATTCAGCTTCGTCAGTCGCGCGGAGAGCAAACTGTAGGCTATAAGATGGGGCTCACTTCTAAAGCTAAAATGAAGCAGATGGGAGTCGATTCACCCATTTATGGAGTCCTCACGGATAAAATGCAGCTTTTCTCGGGTCAGCGAATGACTCTTGCCGGAAGAATTCATCCAAAAATAGAACCCGAAATCGCATTTATCATGTCAAGTGATCTTAAGGGCAAAGTAACCGCGCATCAAGCTCTCGAATCCGTGGGTAGCGTTTGTGCTGCGATGGAGATTATTGACTCAAGGTATTTGAAATTTAACTTTACGTTAAACGATGTCATTGCGGATAACTGTTCATCTTCGGCATTTATTCTGGGCCCATTGATCAAAAAACCGAACGAAATCAATCTTGCGAATCTTGGAATGGTTCTAGAAGTGAACGGTAAGCCAGGCGAATTTGGCTCTTCAAGCGCGATATTGGGAAGCCCAGCTGAATCTTTGGCCGCGCTTTCACAAATGCTGCACGAGCGAGGTCATTTCATACCTAAAGGAAGTATCGTGATGGCTGGAGCGGCAACGCGGGCAATTGCTCTTAACCCATCAACTGAGGTTCGAACACACGTTCAGGGGTTAGATTCTGTTTCCCTTGTTATCGAATAAAAACTAATAGTTACATGTTGTTATATTGTTTTTCACTCTCGATACCTGATGGCGAAATTCGAGGGCTCAGTCGTCACAATATCTTGACAAAAATAGTCAAGATATTGTAGAACTTCTCGTGAAGGACGATGCTGTGCCGTTAAATTTTGGGCGAAACTTAATGTTAGGAGTTTTATTGATTGCGGGATTGATCTCGCACACCTTCGCTTATTCACTGAATTCGGGACGCAGTTTGAGTGAGGGAATCCCTAATTCAAATATTCGAGATGTAGTTTCAATGGGTGGATTTTCTGAGCTCGATTTTTTTGCGGTTCAGGGCAACCCGTCCTTATCCAAAGAACCTGATTTTTGGGAGATTAAAGGCAAGGTTGGGAAATTTGAATTTGGAATGGGCAACGGATTTATGGCTCGCGGAACCAGTGTCATTCGAAACGATTTTTCGTATAAAAAAGGCTCATCCTGGTTAGATCTTAAATTTAGACCTTATAGTGGCGAGCGCCAGTACGAGGCCTTTAATTTTCACTTTGGATTGCACCACACTTCTGGAATCGCGAAAGATCCCACCCGTCCAAATGCCTGTTTAGAAAACACGTTTAATGCAAAATTTAGCGAAACCTGCTCTTATGAGGGGCCAAAATATTATGCGTTTTATTCTGGAGCTCAAGTCGAGTTCGTTGAAGTAGTTGCTCGCGAACCTCGTCCGACGCGAGTGTATCTGGGAGCGGGTGTTGGACATATAGCCCCTGCGGTTCCAAATGGTACTTTGTTTCCCTACACCTCAGCCGAAATTAGTTATCGTTTAAGTCGTCAAATTGAAACCAAAGGGGGAGTGATGCTCAGCGCATTTCCCGGAGTAGACCAAGTTGGGGTTGCAGCCACTTCTTTGTCATTTGAGTATCATTTTTAAGAATTTCTTCTTAAATAGACTAGATGAAGCCAATTTCTTTATTTTTGAGAATCATTTCAACAACGGCTTTAGTGGGGTACCTGCTTTTATCAAATCCCGCTCGAGCGAGTGAAAATCCCATCTTTGGTTATCCTCACCTTCTGCCAAGCCCATATACTATGAGAGCGGGTCGCCTGGTGATTGGGTCCGATGCAGCTTTCGGACTCACTGATTTTATTCAAATCAGTTCAAATGTGATTTTAGATATTTATCAAACCTATAACGCTCAGGTTAAGCTTTCGCTTTTGGATTATCCCGAATTTGCACTTGCTCTAACTGGGGGCTGGGTCAGCTTTAATTATAGCACTTATTCTCTGAGTAACCCCAATATCCAGGTCACCTCTTGGCTTCCGGGGTTTGTTTCAGCAGTTTCGATTCACCCAAGTCTTGCCGCTTTTTTTGGAGGTAATTTAAGTATCTCCAAGTCAACACTTACGACTCAAACCATTGAAACCTCCGGTTACATCCGTGGTGCGAGCGGCGAGGTGGATCTGTCTTGGGCCTATAATCCGCATAAGAAATCTCTGGGAAATGTACTTTCGACTGGAGTTACATATGACTTTTCGTATCAGATATATGGGGTTGGAGTGAGTCATTATTGGAGAGGATTTCATCTTGGAATTCACTACTATCCAAATGCAAAAACCTACCGAGTTCTCCCGATTATTTCGGGCTCAATGGCACTTGATATTTGATTTATTCTGGTTAAATTTCCCCCAAAATTTTAGGGATTAAAATACTCTGGTCAAGTTTCGTAATATTTTCGGATTAATGCTTTGTAGAGAGGTGTTTTTCGACTAAACTTTTCAGAGTCCAACTGTTTTATCAAAAGGAATTCAATTTCGCGAACGCAGGGCGTTAGCTCTGGTTGCGTAAGGGTGCTTCGTTTGCTATAGCAGGTGGGCGGTTTTAAAAGGTAGTGGAGAGATGGCCGAGTGGTCGAAGGCACTCCCTTGCTAAGGGAGCAGCGGGTAAAACCGCTCAAGAGTTCGAATCTCTTTCTCTCCGCCATCAATTGTAAATGCAGTCGGCGGAGAATTGCACGGTTGCAGTTCTCTGGTCAGTCAATAAACAAGAGAGGGAGATTACATGATGAAATCTATCATGACGAAGTTGTCGAAGGTCGCTTTAGCCGCATTTGTCCTTGCATCCATGACGGGATGTAAACAAGACTATATTGACAAAGTAACCGTAAAACCATCCGATGATTTAACCGTTTTGCGGGTAGCCTTGGTTTTTACAAAGAACGTTAAATTTGATCTGGCTGCGATGATCGACGTAAGCAAATATGGAACAGTTTTTATGGATCCATATACAGAAACAACGCCATTTGAAATCGGCTTCAATCTGAACACGGATATCGTGAACGATCAGGACTATGTTCATTTAATGCCGACGACAGTCCTCCCTAATGGCATGCCCATTGGACTTCCAAACCCAGTTGTAGAGATTCGTCCTGAGCATCCAATCAGCGACAAGTTTGATCTTTACACCTATGTCGATGTTCTTAAGTTGTCTTGGGTAGGCGTATCTGGAACGTTCCATTTTCTTTCGAATGATTTTCCAGCAGCTTTGCAACTCAATGCAACTTTCCTTCCGGATAATGCTGGAAATCCCGGAATCATGGCTAGTGTATTTGGTCCAACGACCAATGCAGATGGAACAATTTCACGTCCGCCGGGTGTGGCAGTATTTGCTAACATCCGCCAGCTCGTGCACGGCAAGGATTTGATCCCAGGTAAGATGATCGAAATTAAGCCGTCCACTGAAGTAATTAGCCCGATTCCAATGCCTTAATCAGGAGTCGCGTTCATGAAACAGGCTCGGACAAACTTTGTTTATTCGATACTGATTACATGTTCGGTTTTACTTTTAGGGGTTAGCTCATGCGAAAAATCGTATGAGCTAACCCTTTTTCATACAAACGATATTCACTCACATTTAAGAGCAGCTAAGTCTGATCCATTTGAGTTGGGTGGACTCGCTCGTCTCAGTACACTTCTCAAATCGAAGAGAAAAGACTTTCCGGTTTCGATGACCTTAGACGCCGGCGATTGGAGTGAATGAACTTGGTATTACAACGTTGATTCCGGCGCGAACATGCTGAAATTTCTTTCGGCAATGCAATACGATGCGACCTGTCTTGGAAATCATGATTTTCTGTCATGCCCC
>CAYJBA010000270.1:0-4340 GCA_964367865.1 uncultured Bacteriovoracaceae bacterium
CGGGCAAGTTCTGCTGTCGTTAAAAGCAGCCTGCGATCCGCCATTCCCTCTACAATTTCGAGGCCTCGCTCAAATCGGGCGATTTCGAGCTGACGCTTGAGGGATTCGGGTTTTTTATGATCCTGATCGGCCATGCTCCTAGAATGACGGATTTTTGTGGTATCCTCAAGAGTAATGACTTTGCCCGATGATTCTCACGACGAAGATCAAGCAGGAGGTGAGCCTGGTATTGCGGTAGGCATAGCCGAACCCAAGTTGAAAGAACCACCCAGGTTTTCAGTCTTGCTCCACAATGATGACTACACGACCATGGAATTCGTCGTTGAAATTCTTCAGCGTTTTTTTCAAAAAACCGGAGAAGCAGCGACCCAGATCATGCTTAAAATCCATCATAGTGGTAAGGCAGTTGCAGGAATTTATTCTTTTGATATCGCCGAAACCAAAGTGACGCAGGTGCATGAATATTCCCGATCAAAAGGGTTTCCACTCAAATGTTCGATAGAACCCGCCACCTGAAAGTGGTAGTAAGGGGCCATTATGATTGGTCGTAGAACTGAGGCTGTTTTAAATCGCGCTGTTAAGTATGCAGTCGAATGCCAGCATGAGTATTTTACGCTCGAGCATGTTCTTTGGAGTCTGTTGGCCGAAGAAGACGTTATTGAAACCATTAAAACTTGTGGTGGCAATGCGGAGACCCTTCGGCTTGGGGTAGCGGAATCCCTAGAAAAGGAAGTTCCTAAAGCAGCTCCAATCGAACCCCTAGAAAAAGTCGATAAAACAGATGGAGCAGACAAGCCCGCCGGCCCGATTGAGCACCCCGTTGCTACGCTTGGAATTCAAAGGCTCATTCAACGCGCGCTTTTTCATGTGCAGGCTGCAGGAAAAACAGAAGTGCAGCCCATTGATCTTTTTGTGGCACTTTTTCAGGCGAAAGACTCTCAGGCACTTTATCTACTGAATAAGCAGGGCCTCGAGCGCCTGGATGTTCTTAATTTTGTTAGTCATGGATTGAAATCGGACTCTGAGGATGGAAGTTCCGGCGATTCAGCGTCGGGTGAGGAAGAAGCTCCTGAGAGACAGGCAGCACTTCCAAAAAAGGCAGAAGACCCCCTCAAAGTATATGCAACAGATCTCAATGACCGTGCACGCGCCGGAAAGATCGACCCGCTCGTCGGGAGAAAATCCGAGATAGAGAGGATGATTCAAACCCTTTGCCGGCGTCGAAAAAATAATCCGCTTTTAGTTGGCGAAGCAGGAGTGGGAAAGACCGCTTTGGCTGAGGGACTTGCTCTTCGAATTGTCGAAGGAAACGTTCCGGATCTTTTGCAAAATACTGTAATTTATTCGCTGGATCTGGGGTCGCTGATCGCGGGCGCAAAATTTCGGGGTGACTTTGAGCAAAGACTGAAGCGTGTGTTAAATGCGCTCAAAAAGAAAAAAGAGCAAGGCCGGGATCCCATACTTTTTATCGACGAGATTCATACCATTATTGGTGCCGGCGCCGTGAGTGGCGGAGCGCTCGATGCCGCAAATTTACTTAAGCCATTATTATCGCAAGGCGAAGTTCGTTGTATCGGATCAACTACATATCTTGAATTTAGAAATGTCTTTGAAAAGGATCATGCCCTGGCTCGTCGGTTTCAAAAGATCGATGTGCTTGAGCCCTCGGTGGATGAGGCGATTCAGATTTTGATGGGACTGAAATCCAAATTTGAGGAACATCATGATGTAAAGTACTCGTCCGAGGCAATTCGAGCTGCCGTCGAACTTTCGTCTAAATATTTTACTGATCGCTTTCTACCCGACAAGGCGATTGATGTGATGGACGAAGCCGGTGCTCGAGCGAGATTGAAAGCCGAAAAGGGAAAACTCATCGATGCGAAATTAATCGAAGAAATGGTTGCGCAGATCGCCAGAATCCCGGCTCGTGCCGTGAGTATCAGTCAAAAATCTAGGTTGAAAAACATGGATCGAGATCTCAAGTTATCGATATTCGGACAGGATCATGCGGTAGAAGCGCTTGTGACTTCTATTCGATTAGCGCGTTCGGGACTGAGGACCGGAGAAAAACCCGTTGGCTCGTTTCTATTTTGCGGACCGACTGGAGTCGGAAAAACGGAGCTCACCAAGCAGCTTGCCCATTGTTTAGGAGTTCCATTTTTACGGTTTGATATGAGTGAGTATGGAGAAAAGCACACCGTCTCGCGTTTGATAGGCGCGCCACCGGGATACGTGGGATTTGAACAGGCGGGACTTCTCACAGATGCAGTGTTAAAAAATCCTCACGCCGTGGTGTTACTCGACGAGGTTGAAAAAGCCCATACGGATATATGGAATATACTTCTTCAAGTTATGGATCACGGATTTCTAACCGACAATAACGGACGCAAAGCTGACTTTAGAAATGTTGTGATTGTAATGACGTCTAACGTGGGTTCGCGCGAAATGGAGCGAAGGTCTCTAGGAATTTCTACGAGCGACGCCAAAAGTTCAGAGGCTCAGCGGGCAGTAGAGCGCACCTTTAGTCCAGAGTTTAGAAATCGTTTGGATTCGATTATTTATTTTAATCCCCTTAGTCTTGCCACCATTGGTCAAGTCGTTGGTAAACAAATTGTGGAACTGGAGTCTCAGCTTCTTTCTAAGGGCGTCGATATTGATATTACGAGTGATGCACGCGAATGGCTTGCTGTAAAAGGATATGACAAGACATTGGGCGCAAGACCAATGTCGAGACTCATTCAGGATAAAATAAAAAAACCACTCTCCGAAGAAATTTTATTTGGAAAGCTTGAATTTGGTGGCGAAGTTAAAGTTCTCGTTAAAGACGGTGAGTTAGAATTTAAGATCAAAGGTAAGCCCGCACCTACACCTAAAACAGAATCTGACCCGGGCGCTGGGAGCGCGCCAGTAGAAGAAGAAACGCATCACGGTTAATTTCAGTGGCGCCCAATGCCTTGAGGTGGGGAGTCAGCATCTGGATATCTATCCATTCCACTTTATGTTTTTTTAAGTGGTCAATCAGAAATAGGAGCGCGAGTTTCGAGGCGTTTGGCTTTTTATAAAACATACTCTCTGCGGAAAAGACGCCGTTCAGAGCCACGCCGTAAATTCCGCCTTCGAGATCCTCCCCTACCCATGCTTCGACGCTATGCGCATAACCCAGGCGGTGGAGTCTTTTATAGCCGACAAGGATCTCGTTTGTAATCCAGGTACCGGCTTGTCCAGGGCGGGGAGAGTCTTTGCAGGCTTCGATCACCCGATCAAAAGCACGGTCAATGGTAAACTGAAACAGCGCCTTTTTTCGCATCTTTTCAAGGCTCTTTGGGGTGTGAAGGTCCGAAAATCTAAGAACTGCGCGCGGGTCCGGACAGAACCAGGCCAGTGGGATCCCCTCGATTGGCCAAGGAAATATGCCCTGGCTGTAGGCTAAAAGGATAGACTCGGCCTCAAGATCCCCGCCTAAAGCGACGATCCCATCTTTTGAGGCCTCTCGGGGGTCAGGAAACCGGCTAATCGGCATTTTTTAAGCCCTTTTTCTCATACAGAATTCATTCTGGCCTAGAGCGGGCTTTGTGGTAAAGGGTAGACCACATTTTAAGGAGAAATTATGGCAGAATCAACGGCACCAGCCGCTACAGAAACCGCGCCCTCAGCACCAAAAGCGAAACAAAATCCGCCTCGGGATGCTAAATGGGGACGTGCTCGTATTAAGACCGAAGGACGCAACAAGCGTAAAATGAAACTGAAAGCGGATAAAGAATTTGCTAAAACTTTTTTCGAAGCAAAATCCAAACGTTCGACTGAAAAAAAGTCAGCATTCCGCAAAAAGAAAACTAAAAAGAAATAATTATTAGATGAAACTGGGTCTCGAAACCCTCAAGCTCAGAACGCTTGGATTTTTGAAGATCCCCATGCTCTTTTTCGCATCGCCGTCGGTGATTGAACTCACTGACGAGCGATGCGTAATTAAAATTCCGCTTCGCAAAATTACAAAAAATCACTTGGGTTCGATGTACTTTGGTGTGCTTGCCATGGGTGCGGATTGCGCGGGGGGCCTCGTTGCCTGGCGTACGATTGATCAGAGGGCCAAGGGTAAGGTGAGTTTGATCTTTAAAGATTTTCATGCAGATTTTTTAAAGCGCGCCGAAGGTGATACCTTTTTTACCTGTACCCAGGGCAATGAAATTCGGGCGCTTGTTCAAAAGGCTGTTGACTCAGGTGAGAGACAAAATATGCCCGTGCATATTACTGCAACAGTACCTAAGAAGTTAGGAGACGAGCCCGTTGCGAAGTTCGTGCTTACGTTGTCGCTTAAGAATCGCTGATGCCCTTTTTTTAAA